>CAZTDC010000048.1:0-13987 GCA_964612165.1 uncultured Salinivenus sp. | reverse complement strand
CCGCCGCCGAGAACCGGGTGTGGCCGCGGCTCGGGGCGCAGGTCAACTCGATGACGCTGGGGCCGGAGGTGGTCCTGGCCAACGAGCTGGAGATTCCGTGTGCGGGGCTCGTGGTGGGGCACAAGTATTCGATTCCCGACCGCGACCCGCCGGAGCAGGGCGCCCTCTCCACCACCCTCGACCGGGCCCGCGAGGAGCAGGAACGGATCGTGACGGCGTTCCTGCAGGAGGGCGAGCCAGTCGACTTTCCGAATACGATCTACCGGTTTGGGGAGGAGGGTGATGCGTGAAAAGTGAAGCTTGAGGGTACCTCTTTCGTTCGGTTCTTGCCTTCAGTTTGCAACAGTAGCCCGTGACTGACGAGGACGTACTGCCGTATCTTCAAGAGCGGATGTCGGATGTCACGCCGGCGGGCGACCCGGTCCGGCTTCCGGGGGGGAATCTCAACATCGTCTGGCGGGTGCCGGGGGGCGAGCGGTCGATCATCGTGAAGTACGCGCCGCCCTACATCGCCGCCGACCCGGACACGCCGCTCGATCCGAGCCGGCTGAACATCGAGGCGCGCTGCCTGGAGGCGCTGGGACCGAGCGGCTCCTTGTCGGAGACGGGTCCGGCGTCGGTGCGGGCGCCCCGAGCTCTGGACGTCAACGAGGAGCCGCACGTGCTGGTAATGGAGGACCTGGGCGATCTGCCGACGCTGGACCGGTGGCTGCGCGAGCAGGATCCGAATGCGGTTCAGGACGCGGCGCCGATCCTTGGCGACCGGCTCGGCGCGTTCATTGGCGAGCTACACGCCGCCACGCACGCGGAGGAGGCATTTGCGGAGCGCTTTGACAACCGTCCCATGCAGGAGACGCGGCACGCCGTGCAGTACCAGGGCGTGGCCGACATGCTGGATACGGGCGACGTGTCGGACGCGGCGGCACTTGGGACCCGGGCCGAGAGATTGGGAGAAGAGCTGTTGGAGCCGGGGCGCTGCCTGACGATGGGCGACCTGTGGCCGCCATCGGTACTTGTGGAAGGGGGCGAGCTACGTCTCATCGACTGGGAGCTGGCCCACTACGGTCGCCCGCTGCAGGACGTGGCCCACTTCCTCGCTCACCTCTGGATGCAGGGGCACCGCGCACCGTCAACGGCCGCTGTCGAGGCGGTTGAGAGCCTGCGGACGGCGTTCCTGGACGCCTACAGAAAAGCGCTGGGCGAGAAGTGGAACGCGCTCTGGGCAGAAAAGGAAATGCGCGACGCCGCCGTTCATTTTGGTGCCGAGATTCTGGTTCGGGCCGTGGGGCCGTTCCAGGCCGGCTACGTCTACGAGGGACTCGAGCCCGACCACCCGGCGGTGCAGGAGGCGGTGACGACGGCGGCTCGACACCTGCGCGGCGACGAGACGCTTCCGCTCTTGCCTGCGTGAAAACACCGGCGATATGGTGCGTTACTCTTTGTCTCTCTTGTCGACCATGGAGACGAGGGCCACCGTCGCCAGCGGGGCGAGGAGGGTGGCGGCGAGGAGGCCGCCGGTGACCGTCACGGCCATGCCGGTCCAGAACTCTCCGTCCTGCGGAAAGACCAGCAGCGGCAGCATCGCCACGCACGTCGACAGGGTCGTCGTCCACATGGGCCGCAGGCGCTCGCGGAGGGCCAGCCGCACGAGCGGACTACTGGTGCCGTGGGAGCGGGCGGCCCGGAGGTGCCGGTAGCGGTCGATCAGCAAAACCGAGTCGTTGGCCGCGATGCCCACCAGCAGGACCGACCCGATGAACGCCCCCTCGGCGAAGGCCAGGTCACCGGCCAGGAGGAATGCGGCGGCCACGCCCACCAGCGCCGTCGGCACACTCAGAAGCACAATGCCCGGCAGGCGCCACGACTCGAACACCGCCGCGGTAGCGAGAAAGACGAGTACGATCGTGCCCAGGATGACCCACCCGAATGCACGCTCGGTCTCTTCGGTAAAGAAGGATCGCCGTTCTCGCTCCAGGCTGTAGCCGGGCGGCGTCGAAAACGTCTTGAGGGCATTTTTGAGAAACTCCTCCCCCATGCGGTGCGGGCCCCGGAAGTCGATCTCGACGTAGCGCTTGTACTGCTGATTCTCGCGGACGATGCGGCTGGGGACGGTCTCCACCGTGTAGTCGGCCGCGCCCTTGAGCTTGACCTGCGTGCTGCCGGCCAGCGTGAGGGGCCGGTCGGTCAGCGTCTCGACGTCCATCTGGCGGGCCCCCTCAACCATGACGCGCACGGGAAGCTGGGGCGCGCCCTCCAGGTCGGCCTGAAAGGCGGGGCGCCGCGTGGTGAGGACCGGGCGCAACCGGCCGGTGAGGCGGCGGGGCGTCACGCCGGTGCGGGCCTGGGCGTCGGGGTCGAGCCGGAAGCGCAGCACCTCGCGCGGCTGCCGGAAGCCGCGGCGGCTCGCGTTGGTGTTGACCGTCGCCACCCGCCGGCTTTTCTGCTTGAGATCGCGCGCAAACCGCTCGCAGAGGGCCGACAGGTCGTCGTAGTTCGAGCCGCGGGCCGTCACTGTAAAGCCGGAGACGCGGGTGCCGCTGCGGCTGTAGTAGCCCTGTGGCAGCAGGCCAGAGACACTCACGTCAATGCCGGCCAGCAGGACGGCCTCCTGGATAAGCCGTTCGCGGAGGACGTACGGCTCGGCCCTCTCCAGTGCCTTTTTGCGAAATAGGACGCGGAGGCGGGCCTGCCGCTCACGGATGCGGGTCACCGTGCGGCGCACGGACGAAGAGGCCAGGGCCGTTTGCTCGAAGCGCTGAATGAGGGAGTCGGCCCGCTCGATGGGGTTTCCGGGCGGGAAGCCGAGGCGCACAGAGACTTCCGGCTCGGCGTCATAGTCGAACTGCTCGCCGAAGGTCGTCTGCTGGACGAAGGGGCGGACGAGGCCGCCGAGGGCCGGGTCGACCCACTCGCGCACCTCCGTCGCCACGTCGCTGCCCATCGCCTGGTTGTAGAGGAACGCGAGCCGCTGGATCGGCACCGGCCGGTCCTCATTGTTGGCCGCGCCGAGGGTCGACGGCAGCAGCCAGACCGGCACGCCCACCAGTAGGAGGAGCGCCGCCATGGTCGTTTTCGGCGCCCAGGCCCCGATCGCGTAGGGCCACTGTACGAGACGGCGCGCCCAGCGGGGCAGGCGATGCGTCCCTGCGGGGGCGGGCAACCATCGCCCCAGCGCAGGCACCAGTACGACCGCACTTGCGAGGGACGCCGCCAGCGTGAGGGCTGTCAGCACGCCGAAGGGCAGGAAGAGGGTTCGCAGCTCGCCGCTCAGGTACACGAGCGGCAGCATGACGGCTATCGTCGTGAGCGTGCCCCCCACGAGCGGGAGCGCGACGGCCCGCACCGCCCGCCGGGCCACTTCGCCGAGGGGCAGGCCCGGGTGCCGCTCCCGCACGAGGAGGAGCTGTTCGGTCACGATGACGCTGTTGTCCACCAGCAGGCCAAACACGAGCACGAGGCCCGCCAGCGTGATCAGGTTGAGGGTGAGGCCCAGCGGCTCCAGCAGGGCGAGGGCCACGGCCAGGGCCACCGCCACGGTAAACAGCACGGTGCCAACGGCCCGCAGGCTCCGCAGCATGAGCAGGAGCACCAGCACGACGAGCAGGAGCCCGACGCCGCCGCGCCACCGCAGGTCGCGGAGCTGCCGGCGCACGTCCTCGCTCTTGTCGGTGGCCACCTCCAGCCGGGCCCCGGACGGAAGCCCCGATTCGAGGTCGGCCAGGCGGGCCCGCACCCGCTCGGCAACCTCGACCATGTGGCTGCCCGGCGCCCGATCGAGGGTGAGGGTCACGACCGGATCCCCGTCGATACGGGTGATGGAGCGGCGCGGGGCCGGCTTCAGTTCGATGGTGGCCACATCCCCGAGCCGAACCGGCGGCCCGTCGCGACCGGGCGGGCTCACGACGAGGGACCGAAGCGCGTCGACCTGATCCGTGGCCGGGGTCAGGAGGAGCGGTGCCCGTCCCTTGGCCCGGAGCCGGCCGTAGACGGCGTTCGAGGTCGCCTCGCGCAGCACCCGGCGGGCAGCGCCGGCCTCAATGTTCTGCGCCGCGAGGCGGCCCGGGTCGAGGGTGACTTTCAGCTCGCGTGTGCTGCCGCCGCGCACCCGGAGATCCGCTACGCCCGAGAGGCTGCTGAGGCGGGGAGAGATCCGCTCCTCCGCCAGGCGCCGCAGGGCCGACGGCTCCTGTGAGCCCACCAGCTGGACAGTCATGAAGCCCTGCTCCTCGCGCAGCGCCTCGGGCACCCGCTTTGTGAGGCGCGGCGTCACCCGGTCCGGGAGCGTTTCCTCCACGAGCCGCAGCCGCTCGCTGACGCGGGCCGTGTAGAGGCTCAGGTCTGTCCCTTCGGCCACCTGCGCGGTCACGGTGGTGCGCCCCTCCTCGGAGACGCTCTCGACACCGGCGGTGCCCTCGACGTCCTGGACGGCCCGCTCAAGGGGCGCGGTTACATGGCGCTCCACCGAGCGCGGCGAGCTGCCGGGCCAGGAGGCCGTCACGCGCACCTCCGGCAGCTCCACGGTTGGGGCCCACTCCAGGGGCACCTGCGTGGCCATCCACGCCCCGCCCAGCAGCAGGGCCACCGCCCAGGCAAGGATGGGCGTGGGGCGATCGACCCATCTGGTGAGCCAATTTGATCGGAGCATTGACTGCTTTGCGTCAACGAATGGAGAAACGACGGAACGAGGAGGGTCTCATCGCAGAAACTGAATCGTAACGTGATGAGTGATGCGTGATGAGTGACAATCCATCCAGTGTCAGCTGCACGACGTTCATCACGCTTCACGGTTCACGATTCAATTCGGTATCGCACCACCGCCGGTGCCCCCATCTCGGTCGTGGTCGTGCCGTAGACCTGTCCGTCTTTCACGACGTGCAGCTCGACCGCAGCCGGGAGGCGAACCGTGCGAATGGTCTTCGCATCCGGATCTAGGACCCACCATGGAACAGTCTCCGAATCTGGGTGCTCGCTCGGTCGCTTCACCCACAGGCGCTCATCATCAGCCACTAGGAAAGACGCAAACGCCGGTTTCGTGTCCGGCAGGGCCGAGGCGACCATGGCGCGAACCTGGTCGCTAACATCGCTGAGGGCCGAGTCGCGGGCCGCCTCGGTGACCGGCACCGGATCGGTTGGTACAGACGCCACAACCTCTGAGCGACCGTCTGCTGTGCGGGCCTGAATGTGAAGGCTGTCCGTCCGTCCGTGGTATAGACGCGAGTCCGGACCGTTGGTGACCCCCTCCTTTCGCTGGAAAGGAATCGGACGAATGCGAAATCGGTCGCCCGCCTTTGAGAATGCGAATCTGCCCCGCTGCGTTTGGAATAGGGAGTCGCCGGGACTACCGTCGTCCCCAATCACGCGCCAGGTGTTGGGGTCGGGGGATTGAATGCCCTCCTCGGGACGGCCGAAGCCACTGCCAAACTGCCCAACAAGTTGGTTCTCCAGCACGAGCAACTTAGAGACGAAGCCCTTTTCCCGGGTCACGTTCACGATACGGGTGACGGAATAGGGCGCCTCCGGTTCGAAGACGGTGAGCCGAGACTGCCGAAAGTCGTACGCGTAAAGGCTGTCTCCGCGTGCGACCTGTATCTGCATCACCTGTTGAAACTCACCGGGCCCCTCCCCCGGCCCGCCGAGCGTGTCGAGCAGGGTGCCGTCGGGGCGAAGCACTTTGAGGTTGTTGGCCTGCCGGTCGGCCACGACGATCCGGCCGTCGCTCGTCACGTCAAGCGTGGTGGCCGATCCAAAGAAGAAGTTCTCCGTTTCGCTGACGTGCAGATTTTCGGTGAGCTGGAGGGAGTCCTTCAGGGTCCAGTCGCCGTAGCTGGGCCCGCTGCTCGAGTCTCCACAGCTGGTCAAAAGAAGCGCTAGGCCGCAAACGAACGAAAGGACAAGACGCTTATCGAGAGTCATGCTTTGAAGCGGGTTCTTGTGAAGTGATCGTCGTGAAGGTAGTGACTTAAGATTCGAGGAGGATTGTGTATCGTACCACCGCGGGGGCGCCCGTCTCGGTCGTAGTCGTGCCGTAGGCCTTCCCATCCCGCACAACCTCCAGATTTGCGTTTGCCGGTAACTGGACCTCGTGAGTGGTCTTCGTTTTCGGGTCGAGCACCCACCACGCGACCGTCCCCGCATCAGGGCCGTCCGCCGGGCGTTGCACCCAAAGCCGACCATCGTCGGCGACGACGAGGTCCATGAACGCGGGTTGCGTCTGGGGAATTGCGTCCGCAAACTGCTCTCGGAGGTCCGCCCGCTCGATCGGGGTCAGGGCAGAGTCCCGGTCTGCTGCCGTGACGGGCACCGGTTCCGTTGGGACGTGGGCGATAACCTCCGTGGCGCCGTCAGGTGCCGTCGCGTTGATCTGGAGGCTGTCGGTCCAGCCGTGGTAAAGGCGGCCGTTGGGCCCCGGGGCAGCCACTGTCTTCCGATCAAACGGAAGGGCTTCAATGCCGACCCCCTGTCCGTCGAACGAGATGGAGATGTGTGCCCGACGCTCTCGAAGAAGTGTGTCGCCCAGAACCCCTTCGTCACTCATGGAGCGCCAAATGACGGGTGCGGGCTGCCTGTAGCCTTCCTCCCGGGCGTAGTACGGCCAAAATCGGGCTGCGAGCGAGTCGCCCAGCATCCGGACCGTCCGGAGAAATCCCCACGCATCGGTGCCCCTGGATCCCTGCTCGCGGGCAATCGCCACTGATCGGGACATCGAGGGGGAGGGGGAAAGCGTGAACACCGTGAGTCGCTCCGGGCCGGCGTCGAACACGTATATCGAATCGCCCCGAGCGACCTCGACCGTCGTGGGCCGCTGAAATTCCCCCGGTCCCTGCCCCCGTCGCCCGAGCGTGTCGAGGAGCGAGCCGTCGGGGCGAAGCACCTTGAGGTGGGCGGCTTCCCCATCGAGGACGACCATGCGGCCGTCGGTCGTTACGTCGAGGTCCTGGATGGAGCCGATGAAGTAGTTTTCCGTCTCGCTCACGCGCAGGTCCTCGCTGAGTGTGAGCTCATTCGTTTTGAGCGTCCAGTCGCCGAAGGAGGGATCGTTGTTAGATCCACAGCCCGCCAGGAGGAGGGCAAGCCCGACAATGATGAGTGGGGTAGAGAGGCGATTCGGTGCTGTCATTGAGGGTTGGGCACGATGGAAGAGTGCATGAAATAGATGCACGTCGGCAAAAGCGCGCTCTCTATTTTGAAGTCTGGACTTGATACCGGACGAGCGCCGGAGCGCCGGCTTCCGTTTTCGCTCGCCCGTAGGCCTGTCCATTCTTGACCGCCAGAATCTCCACCTCCGACGGCAGCGTCTCCGTTACCACGCGCTTTTCGCTCGGCATCGCGACCCACCAGGCGGTGCTGTCGGCATTTGCGGTGGGCCGCCCGAACCAGTACCGGCTCTCGTCGTCCACGAGGAGATGATCAAAGGCGGGCTTCGTGGCCGGAATCGCATTCCGGATTTTGGATCGGTGTTCGTCGGGAAATTTCTCAAGACGATTCGTCCGCTCCTGGTCCGAGATCGAGATGCGTTCGAAAGGAAGGCGCGTGGGAGGGGCGGGGGGCCCGTCGAACGAATGGGAGGTGACGCGGAGGCTGTCGTTTTGTCCAAAGTGGATCCGGTCCTGGGGCCCCAGGGCGACGTGCGGCTGTTGCCCGAACGGAATCGAGAGAACGAGGCGCCGCCCCCCTTGCTGAATGGTTTCCGTCTGGAGGGAAGGAGCGGCGAGGAGGGTGTCGGTAATTGATCCTACAGGGGAGACTCGATACACGGAGAAGGAGCCCCCTTCGGAGGTTTCGGAGAGAGAGAAGGACGTATTCGCCAGCACGAAGCCGGCGTGGTTGCCGGGCACCATGAGGGTTTCAGTAAACCCTTTGAACTCCACCTGCACGTCGTACGCGAAGCGGCGCGCAGGAGTGAAGACCGAGATTCGGCTGCTTCGAGAATCCAGAACGTACAGGGAGTCGCCGCGGGCCACGGCGACTTCACGAGCCCTTTGAAATTCGCCAGGCCCTTGTCCCTTGCTGCCCAGGGAGTCTTGGAGCCCGCCCTCCCGTCCGATCACCTTGACGTGCTGGGCGTCCCCATCCAGTACGTACGCGCGGCCGTCCCCATCGACGGCTATGTCGCTGATATTTCCGAAGTAAAAAGAATCGGTCTCACTGACCCGAAGCGTACGGTCGAGCGCAAGTTTGCCCTCGTCCACCGTCCAGTCGGTGTCGCGTTTTGGATCCGACCCGCAGCCCCCGGTGAGGCTTCCCAGGAGCATGAGGAGAGCGGAGGCGAGTAGGAGATAGGGGGAGCGATTCATGAAGAGAGTGTAGGCGTTTGACACTGAAGCGGCGAGGCGCATCGTGGTTGTGATGGCTCATTTCGGACGAACCTGGTACCGGACGAGGGCGGGCGCCCCTGTTTCCGTCGTCGTCAGTCCGTAGGTCTGGCCGTTCCGGACGGTCAAGAGCCGCACCTCGGACGGCAATGTGCCGGTCAGGACCCGCTTCGTTTCCGGGGCTGCGACCCACCACACCGTGCTGTCGGGATTTACCGTCGGCCGCCCGAACCAGTACCGGCCGTCGGCGTCGACGAGGAATTGGGTGAATGCCGGTTTCGAGTCAGGAATTTGGCCTCGCACCTGTTTCTTGCCCCGGGTGCGGTCCTTGAGTGCGTCGGCCATCTCGTCGTCGGTGACCGGGGGCGTCGACGCGAAGGGCACGCGGACCGTCCGCTCGGGCTGACCCGTCGCGCCGTAGGCGGTGACGGTTAGGCTGTCTCCATAGGCATAGTGCACGCGTCCCGTCGGGCCGAGGGCATAGTGGGGGCGGGGCGTGAGCGGGACGTTCAGGAACAACTTTCCGCCGTTCCCGAGCGTCTTCGAGGTCATGCGATAGGGCGGGGTGGTGAGGAGCGTGCCGTCGATCGTTCCCTCCGGGCGAACGGTCCGCACGGCCATCTGGGCGTCTTCCTGAACCACGGCCCGGGCCCCCGGCGAATACACAAAGAAAATCGCTTTGTCGGGGCTCGCCCCGGTCCCGTCGGGAATCATCATGTCGATGGGGAAGCCCTGGTCGCTGTCGGGCCGGAACATCCGCTCGAACGCGCCTTCAGGCGTGAAGACGTGCACGCGGCCGTCGGCCCCGTCCAGCACGTAGAGCGAGCCGCCCCGGGCCACTGACAGTTTGAGCGGATGCTGAAACTCACCGGGCCCCTCGCCCCGGGTGCCCATCGTGTCCTGCAGCGTCCCGTCGGGCGAGAGCACCTTCACGTGGGGACCCTCAACGTCGGAGACATAGATTCGCCCGTCCTCCGCGACGGCCACGTCGGCAATGCGTCCGAAGTAGTAGTCCGCCGTCTCGCTGATGCGCAGGGTCTCCTTGAGCTGGAGGGCGCCCTCCTCGACGCTCCAGGCCTCCGGACGAGCCTCCGTTGTGTCGGATCCTGTGTCGGACCCGCACCCAAGCAGGCCGAGCAGGGTCAGCGCGAATAAGCACGAAAGAACCAGCGAGCGGACAGAGGAAGAGACAGGCATGGGCACTGAGAGGAATGAAGAGAACACCGTGCGGGACGGTCTGGCTCATCCAAATCTATTCATTTTTAGACGTTCATTTCGAGTTAAGGAGGCAAGCTATGGCGATTCCATGATGAAGTGCGAACCGACCGATCGGAGGCTTGCTTCTCCGATTTTTCGGGTGGGGTGATCGGTGTCCTGATTTCCCGGTCGCCCGAGGTGAAAGCTGTGGGGGGCGGGAGAAAACGATTGGCACCTTGAACACATCAGATGTCGACATAAGCGTGGGGGGACTCTCGTTAGGACGGGGATTCCTGCGCGAGGAGCTGATAGAGCACCGGTACGACAATCAGCGTAAGCACCGTTGCGCTGAGTAGGCCGCCCACGATCGCAATGGCGAGCGGGGCGCGCAGCTCGGCTCCGGCTCCCAGCCCCAGCGCCAGCGGCAGCAGGCCCAGCGCCGTGGTGACCGTCGTCATGAGGATGGGCCGGAAGCGCGCCCGTCCGGCGGCTTCGATCGCCTCGCGAAGCGGCATCCCCCGCTCCCGCCGCGGCCCGGAGACCACTTCCTCACTTCGCTCACGGCGTTGATTGATAAAGTCGACCTTGATGATGGCGTCGTTCACGACGATGCCGACCAACACCACACAGCCGGTGAGGCTCATCAGGTTGATCGTCTGTCCGGTGAGCCACAGCACCCCCGCCACGCCAGCCGCTGCCAGGGGCACGGCGGCCAGGATGACGATGGGCTGCCGCAGGCGCCCAAATTGAGCGGTCAGGATGAGGTAGACCAGAAGCAGGCTCAGGAGCAGGCTCCAGCCCACCGCCCGCAGGCTTTCGCGGAAGGCGCGGTTGGCGCCGCCCACCTCGCCCCGCACGCCGGGGGGCAGGCTCGCGTCGAGGTGGGTCTGCACGGCGCTCACCGCCTCGGAGAGACCGCGTCCCTCCGCTACGTCGGCCACGAGGCGCACGACCGGGGCCTGCCCGCTTCGGAGGAGGGCCGCCGGCAGGGTCGCCTCCTCGGCCGTCACGAAGCGGCGCAGCGGCAGGCGCCCGCTGGGCGTATCGAGGCGGCGGTCGAGCAGAGTCTCAATTGAGGCCACGTCGCGGCTCCGCACCACGATGGGCACCTCCTTGCTCACCTGGCGGAGCTGGGTGGCCGTGCGTCCTCGCGCCGCCGCCTCCAGCGCGCGGCTCACGTCCTCGGGCCGGGCCCCGTAGCGGGCCATCGCCTCGCGCTTCAGGTGCAGCCGGTAGGCGGGCACCTCGGCGGCCTCGGCCCGGCGCACCCCCGCCAGCGCCGGATCGGCCCGCAGGCGCCGGAGCAGCGTGTCGACCCGAGCGCCGACCCGGCCTCGCTCCTCGGCGCGCACGTCGATCAGGAGATCATTTTCGGCCGGGGAGAGCAGCGCCCCGAGCCGCGTCTGGGCGGGTCTCGTCTCGACGGTCACGTCGCTCGGGAACGACACCTGCTGCAGACGCCGGGCCGCCTCCTGGGCCCGCACGCTGTCGGGCAGCAGAAACGTGAGGTCGGCTTCGTAGGGCGGGCGCGGGTCCAGCTCCAGGCGGGCGGTGGATCGCTCCCCGAGGTCGGCGAGTACGTGGGAGGCGCCCGTGGCCTGCCGGGCCGTCTGGGCAACCTGCCCGGCCCGCGCGCCCAGGACCGAGAGGCCCGTGCCCGGCGCCATCGTGAGGTGCGCCTCCACGCGCCCCTGATCGGCCGAGGGCACCACCTCGCGCGGCAAGGTCCACCCGAGCGCCCCGGCGCCCACGAGGAGAGCGAGCGCCCCCGCAAGCACGAGGCCGGGGTGGTCCAGGCTCCACCGCAGGGCGCGTTCGTAGAGGTCCAGCAGGCGGCGCATCCCCGGAGCGCGCGCGTCGCCGATCGGCCCCTCGTCTTTGCGCAGCAGGAGGGGCACGACCGTGATCGCGACCAGGAGCGACGCCAGGAGGGAGGCCACCACCGCCAGCGACTGGTCCTGGAAGAGGCGCCCGGCCAGCCCTTCGACGAACGTGATGGGCAGGAAGACCGCTATGGTCGTGAGCGTGCTCGCCCCGATGGCCCCGGCCACCTCCCCGGCTCCCTGCCGGGCCGCCTCGACGGGCCCGAGCCCCTCCTCCCGCAGCCGCGCGACGTTCTCGGTGACCACGATGGCGTTGTCGACCAAAAGGCCCACGCCGAGGGCCAGGCCGCTGAGGGCGATCATGTTGAACGTGACGCCCAGCATCTCGAACCCTATGATGGTAAGGGCGAGGGAGAGCGGCACGGCCACCGCCACCGCCAGCAGCGGCCGCAGGCGGCGCAGAAAGCCAAAAAGCACGACAATCGCGAGGAGGCCGCCCAGCAGGACTGCCTGCACCACGCCCCCGATGGCCCGCTCGATGAAGACGCTCTCGTCGACGACCACGTCGAGCCGGACGCCGGAGAGCTGTTTTTCCAGATCGCCGAGCGCGTCGCGCACCTCCCGGGCGGCGCGGACCGTGTTCGCGTCGGGGCGGCGCTCGACCATAAGCAGAAGCGCCTCGCCTCCGTCATAGCGGACGAGGCCGCGGCGCTGCTGCACGCCCTCCTTAACGCTTGCCACGTCGCGGAGGCGGACGGGCCGCCCCTCTGCGCGCCCGATGACCGTCTCGGCCACGTCCTCGGCGCTCTGAAACTCGCCGCTCACCTCCACGGCGTAGCGGAAGGGGCCGCGCTGGAGGGTCCCGCCGGGCAGGGACACGTTGGCGCGGTCTAGGGCCTGCTCGACGGTGCCCAAGCCGATGCCGAGGGCGGCAAGTCGATCCTCGTCGACCGTGACGGTGACCTCCCGCTCGTAGCCGCCGGTGACCCGCACGCGGGCCACGTCCTGGAGCTGCTCTAGACGGCGGGCGATCACCTCCCGCCCCACCTCACGGAGGCGGACGAGGTTCTGCGGCCCCGGCGCCCGGGCGGCCACGGGCTGGGCACGGCTCGTGTCCCTCACTCCCGATCCGCTCCGGGCTGCCCGCAGGGCCAGCATCAGGATGGGCCGCTCGCTGGGATCGACGCGCAGGACGACCGGCTTCTCGGCGGCCTCCGGCAGGCGGTCGCCGAGGCGGTTGATCTGCTCGCGGACGTTCAGGAGGGCGCGGTCCAGGTCCGTATTCCAGCCGAAGCGCAGCTCCACGAGGCTCCCGCCCAGCTGGCTGCGGGCGGTGACGCGCTCTAAGCCCTCGGTCCCGGCCACCGCCTCCTCCACCGGCTCGGTCACCGTTCGCTCCACCCGCTCGGGGGGCACGTCGGGGTAGGCGGTCCACACCGTGAGGGCGGGGTAGCCGAGGTCCGGCAGCAGCGCCACCGGCAGGCGCACGTACGCCACCGCCGCGAGGGCCACGAGCAGGGCCGTCACCGATCCGACGGCCACCGGGCGTCGAAAGCAGAGGCGGATGAGGGCGCGCATTGTCGAAGATTACATGGGGCCTAAGAGTCGTATCGTCTTCCAGAAAGATTACTCTACACCAGTGTATCGATACTCGTGTACGACATAAGAGCCGACGTCTACGTCTCGATTGGTTTCGAGGAAGAAAAACCGGTTCCCCTGGACGGCGACGAGTTTACGGCTCGACTCCGACAGCTTGGGCGTACTCGTGACGTACGTGCCATCCTTTTTGAAAATGGCAATATACATCGGGTCTATATATTCATCTGTTTTGTACATGTGGTCTATAACTACGTCACTTTTAACAACAGAAATGGAACGGACCAGGGTTTTTTCTTTTTTGCCCAATTTTTTCGCAAAAGCCATGTCATACTTATCGGGAAACCCGGATCTGTCAATCCTCTTAAACCCTTTTGATACCCCTAAGTCAAACTTATTTACACGTGAGCCATTTTTGCCGTATACCGATAGCATCGGGCCTTTCTGATGTGACACGTATAGCCGACCTTCGTCGTCCTTTCCGAGGACCCAGGGAAGTCCTATTGCCTTTTCTTGAACGTCACTCACTTTTGCAAATCGTCGAATGACATCTCCGGACGATACATTGTGCTGCTGTATTAGACATAAATCGTTCTGCTCTGACGTGCAGGACGCTCTCGTAACGAAGGTCACACGTTGTCCTTTTCCGTTCCCCTCTTCGAAGTACACGTCGTCGCAAAACGGGTGGACCGTGATGTCCTCGGTGAGAACGTCCAGCGAGCGTCCATCTTTGGGGGATAAGAATTGAATCCGCTGATTGGCGCCCCCCTCCAGCACAGCCAGTCTTCCCCTACGATCAAATTCTACCGAGAACGGATTTGTGAACTCGCCTGGGGCCCTTCCGGGACGACCGGCCTGATACAAGAACCGTCCACGGAGGTCAAATGCAGTGAGCGTAGCCGACTCTCGATCGAGGACGACGATCAAGCTGTCACGGACGGCCAAATCGGTGACGTCGAACACCGGATGGTCGTCCGTTCCTTTGATGGGAACGGACCGGACGTGAGAAAAAAGCGTCTCGAAAGCCGTGGTGTCATCAACAAGGGAAGCTGTCTCCTG
>CAZTDC010000047.1:0-14079 GCA_964612165.1 uncultured Salinivenus sp. | reverse complement strand
AACGGTGGGGTGGCAGAGCCTGGCTGATTGCACCGGTCTCGAAAACCGGAGGACCCTTCGGGGTCCCGGGGGTTCAAATCCCTCCCCCACCGCTTTTCAACGCTCTTCTTTTCCCTGTCCCCAGATTTGAGAGTCATCTCCCTGGCTCTGGAGAGAGCCACTGGGATGCGAGCTCACCAGTCTCCTGTTGAAGTGCCCGATCCTGCACGACGGGATCAAAGCTCGGCATCCACTCTGGGGGAGAGACCGTGCTCCTTTTTCCTTGCTCCTCCAGTATAGCAGTGAGTTGGGAAAGAGCTATTCCCAGTGTAGCCAGGATTGAACTGAGGTGCTCCGTCTGGTCGTATGCAGACCGAGCAGCCAGCGCTCCCATAGACACCACATCTTGATTGTCGTTATTGGTGGGGATTGAAGAGGTTGCCGTCATCTGGGCGTTTTGTCGTAACTCCGCTACGAGTGCTGTAGCTGTGAGCTGCGCTCCGGCAAGTCCACTATTGGGACCGGGCTCCCAGGCCAGTAGAGGTGGTGCTCCCCCATTCTGGTCTGGCTTCAGGAGGACGTCGATCTGTCGTTCGGCCAAAACACCGATTTGAGTGACGGCTTCATTCAGGGCGTCCGCGGCAAAAGCAACCTGCTGGCCGTGAAAGTTTCCCCCGTGAAGAACCCTTGGAGCTGGTGGATCGAAAACTGGGTTATCATTAACTCCATTCAGCTCAGTTTCGACGAGGGAACGGGCGTAGTTGAGTTGATCCCGGGCAGCCCCCAACACCTGTGGAGCACATCGGAGGGAATACACCTCTTGGAGGGGGCGTTCGTCCCGTTCGGTTTGTTTGTTCTGCATCGCCTCTTTTCGGATCGACGCTGCACTTTTAGCCTGGCCATCGTGCCCCCTCACTTCATGCAACTTCGGATCGAGCGCTTCCAAAGAGCAGCCCAACAGCCGATATGCCCATCCAGTGAGTTGTTCTGCTCGCTTGAGAAGCCGCTGAGCTCGGCCAAGAGCAAGTGCCGCAACTCCCGTCATGAAGGAAGTGCCGTTCACGAGGGCAAGAGCATCCCGAGCATCAAGCGAAACGGGGGAGAGTCCCGCTTCGATGAGTGCTGCTTCCGCCTCCCTCGGTGGACCATTCTCCTGCAGGACGTGCCCTTTTCCTGTGCAGGCACGAGCGGCATGGGCAAGGGGAGTCAAGTCGCCGCTCGCTCCCAGTGAGCCAATCTCCGGCACAGCAGGAACTATGTTTGCCTCGAGAATATCTAGAACGCCTTCAACCGTTGAGCGCCGAATAGCGGAGTGGCCTTGAGCGAGGGCCTGAAGACGTGCGCCCATCATGGCCCGGACCACGCTTGGGTCAGCACGTTCACCGGCCCCCGTTGCGAGGTGAGCGAGGAGACGCTCCCCATGCTCATTCGGTTGATTTGCCCCATACTCGTGCAGGGGGCCGAACCCTGTTGTGATGCCGTATATAGGTTCTCCTTTGTCGAGGATCTGTTTGAGTGCCTCGCGGGCTTCTTCTAAGGCATCCTCGGCAGCTGTCGTCAATTGAAATTGAGTATTAGGGTTAAGGGAAGCCCGTTCCAGTTCTTCGCTTGACAACTGAACGTCCGGACCGAGCAGGAGCGTCGTGGGAGCGGAAGAAGATGACATGTGACGAAAACGGCCAGCTAGGAACGATAAGAAAAGAACCGGACTCAGCCTGAATGATAGGTCTCAGTGAGTGTCCTGGTCATGGACTCCCGATCGACTGTGCCCTTCGCCTGAGTCGCCCACGCATCAGGTTGCACTGTTGTGGTCCACACGACCCGTCTCCCGAGCGAGCCAAGGGTCTTCTCAACATCATCAGGGGCAGGCGTCTTGGTCGACGGGTCGCTAGGGCAAAGAGCCACGGCCAAGTCGTCGCCGTTGGGTGTGAAAACGAGTGCGTCGCGCAACTCCGGGTAGTTTGTTTTTAGAATTGCTTCCACCGCACCCGCTTGAACAAGCCGCCCGTTGGAAAGCTTAAACGAATCGTCTTTGCGCCCCTGGAAGAAGAGATCCTCGCCGTCGCGGCGAACAAGGTCGCCCGTGTACACTGTTCGGGTTGGATCAGTTCGGTGCAGAGCACCATCTTGCCAGACCCCCACACACGCATTGGGGCCCTCGAACGACAGTTCACCGTCGTCGTTGACCTCCACTGTGCACCCAACAGGGCGTCCCAGGTAGTGGGCGTCCCACTTCCCCGGGGAGCCGAGTGCAATGCCCGGAGAAGCTTCTGTTTGCCCGTATCCCGCTCGGAGGCAGGTGTACGAGAGTCGTTCAGCGAGCGGGCCTGATACCGGTGCGCCCCCGACAATTCCCCCCTGCAGTTGGCGGAGGAGTCGCCATCCCCCTTGCGTATCAGCTAGGCGTTGAATGGTAAGGGGAACGGCCGAAAGATGGGTAGCGCCCCAGGCGTCCCGAAGGCGGAGGAGGCTATCCGGATCGCGCCCCCCCTCGGGATCCCGGATGAGCTCAGCGCCCGCAAGCAGGGCAGGGAAAAAGTCTAAGACGAGTCCGAAGGCGTGTGTCCAGGGCAAGACGGAAAGGACGCGCGCATCGTGCAGAGAGAAGTGGGGAAGGTGACTCGCGAGAACGGAGAGAACATTTCGATCCGAAAGGGCAATCCAGCGAGCATGTCCCGTCGTACCCGAGGTGCGGAGCAGAAAGCGCACGTCCGGAGCCCGAGCGGTGCGTGGGGAACGGAGGGCTTCAGGTGCCGAGCACGGACCTGCGTATTCTTCGGCACGCCAGGCGTGGGGCGTTGAACGGGTGGAAACCGCCGCTTGTGCATCAAGGGTATCGAGGAGCGCTTCAACGTCTGCGTCAGGGGGGGCAAGTGCAACAGTGCACCCTTCCCAGAGGGCTGCGACGAGGACCTGCACGAAGGCAGTGGAAGCAGGAAGAGCGATGACGAGGCGATCGCCGCTTTGCAGGCCTGCTGTGCGGAAGGCATCAGTCCAGAGCCGCGAGCCCGTCCATATCGAGGCAGCAGGCGTGATCGTGTCGTTTATGATGAGAGCTGGAAGTGCTTCGTCACGCAGCCGATTGTAGAGTAAATCGTGCCACGGATTAGAGTCCGGCTGTTCACCAGGAGCGGGACACTGGTCGAGTGCAGCGTTCAAGTGTTGGACGACCTCCGGGCTGTCCGTTGTTTGCGGAAGACCGTCCGACTCCGGCGAGTCTGGCGTGCCGTTGGTCCGCATCTGGGGTTGATGCTCTGAGCGCGGAATAACAAAAGGCAAGATTCGAACGAGGCACCCTCCGTGAACGCCACCCGTCGACTGCAGGCGCTCGTCTGATCACCAAGAACGCATGATGGCGGGGAGGATGAAACAGGAAATCGAGCAGTGGAGGAAGGATTAGTATTTCTGGACTGTGATCCAGTTATCGCCCTCCTGATCTCGGCATAGGCGAATGTCCACGAGGGTCGGACGCATCTTGTAGGTATAAGTGTACGAGAAGGTCTCATCCAACTCTCCCCGCCGTATCCCTTTCTTAAACCGTCCTCGAAAGAGCCGATTATTGGTGCAGGGAGCGACCTGGGTAAAGAAATTGCGTCCCTTTACTTCCTCCGGGTCCATGCCACTCAATTCCGACTCGTATTGGTTGAAGAACTTAATAGTCCCCTCGTCATCAACCTGAATGATGCCAAACGGGGCGTCATCGAGCTGTTCTTCACTTGCATGCCGGAGCGTTTCCGGGAGGTTTTCGTCTTCGAAATGCAGATTATCGACCTCGGGGGGCTGCTCCGTAGTTTCTGGTTCCGGCGTTGTCGCAGTCGCTTCCTGATCTTCTGCGGCCGAGTCCTGTTGCCCCGTTGCAGGCACCGGCTCGCTGTCTTCGGGTGCCGACGCAGACGGGCTCGGGTCTGGAGAATCAACAGAAGGGGAAGAGGACTCCGCGCTGGAGGCATTTCCGTCAGCGGAGTCATCGGAGTCAAGGGGGGAGCGGTTGTTAGACTCCTGGTTCGGATCTTGGTCTGGCATCAGTTCTGTGGAAGTCGGTGAAAAGAACTGGTTGGTAGGAGAACGGCCGGATCAGTACCTCTACAGGACTCGAAACACGATCCAGTTATGTGAAGCCTCGGATTTGCGATAAAGGTGAATCGTGAGGTTCATCGTTGCGTCCCTCTTGCTCACATACGTGTAGAAAAAGTGTTCATCCATGGCGTCCTCATCGGCATGTTCTTCAAATCGCCCCTGAAAGAGTACGTTTTTCGTTGCAGGAGCGACGTCCTCAAAAAAGTTTCTGCCAAGGAGGTCGTCGGCACTGTCAGCGTTAACGTCAGGCCACTCAAGAACGTTCTTGTTTACGCGACGAATGGTCCCTTGGTCGTCTACGCAGAACGTTCCGGCAGAGAGGGCGTCCAGTTCGTCGTCGTCAAGGTCATCAAGGTTGACGAGGATATCGTTCGGGAGCGGAGGTTGGTTCTGCGGCGCCGATTCTTGCGCGGAGTCGTTTGTTTCCGCATCGACTCCCTCAAGCTGGGTCTCCAAATTATCGATGATGTTGGTCACGGCTTCAGGATTGCCGTTTCCAAGCTCAGTTTCCAGTTCACTGAACTGGGTCTGAAGACGGTCGCGCTTGTCGCGTAGAATCTCTTTCTCCTCGATGAGGGCGTTGAGCTTTTCTTCAAGTGCGCCAAGTTGAGTCAGGATCTCATCCGGGATCTCTGGTCCTTCCTCAGAGAGTCGATCACGTTCATCATAGAGGGCACTCAATTGAGCTTCCATGCTTTCGATCATAGAGAGTGCGTGATCGATCCCGTCGATGTCGTGCTCCGACAACTGCGCCTGTTTCTCGTGGAAAATGTCGAGTTGTTTTTGCATACTCTGAACCATTTCAATGGCTTCGTCGGCGCCATTCAGGTTCAGGTCGGCAAGACGCTCACGGCTTTCGTACAGCGCGTCAAGCTGGTCCGTGAGGCCTTCCACCATCTCAAGCACAGTATCGGGGTCCGAGGTTCCGAGTACCTCTTCAAGCCTGCTCGCTGGCGAAGAGGGCACATCACTCGGGGCAAAAATCGACTCGGTGGACGTGTCCGCTTCGCGATCGTGATACAGGTCTTCGAGTTGGTCGGACAGGCCCTCCACGATTTCAATAACGGCGTCAGGAGAGGAGACCCCTAATTCGCGTTGAAGCTTTTCCTCTCGCGCCAAAAGGGCCTGTAGCTGATCGAACGTATCGCCATTCACCTGAAAATCCGCCTCGGGGGCAGAGCGTTCGGTCGCTTCCTTCTCGCCATACAGTTCGTCGAGCTGCTGCTTCATGCTAGCGAGAGCCTGGACGGCATGCTCGGGCCGCTTGAAGCCCGCGTCAGCGAGAACTTGCTGCTGTTCTTCGAGGGTTTGGACGCGGTTCCGGAGCTCTTTGATGGAGTTGGCGGCCGCGTCCGGAGAGTCGGCATCAACGAGACTTTGAAGCTGCTGCAGGGCCCGATTCTCCTCACGGAGGGTCTTGAGACCGTCAAAGAGTCGTCGGAGCTTCGTTTGGGCCTCTTCTGCGTCGGCGACTCCCAGGTCTTCAAGAGCTTCCGGGTCTTCCTTGAGCGCCTCCATCTGGAGCTCACGCACCTGATTAACTACCTCCTTCGGCTCAGCCGCCGGGAGGACATCCATGAGTTCCTCCCATTGATTCTTGTACCACGCGAGATCGCGTGAGGGATTCGGACGATCGGCCATGGCAGTTACTTCGCAGTCAGAGCTCTGCGGAAATGGAAAGCAGACGTTTGAGGTAGCCCGAATACGGCGATTGCCACGTCCGTGAAGGAGAGCAGTGAGCACCGTTCTGCTCACAGGGCAGCGCATTCTTTGGCTCGCGCGTGAACGCGAGCGAAAGCGACCAAATCCCCTGCACGGACGACGCGGTCGTTGGGCGCCGGGCTAAAGCATGTACGTTAATCAGCACATCTAATCGAGCGTTCCAAGGCGGTGCTCTCCTTCCGCAACCGTTACAAGGAGGAGAAGAGAGGAAACGTCCAACTCGGTCGTTAAGAAGATTCTATCTCCGAAATGAGGGTTTGGAGTTCCTCTTTGAACCGGTCGGCAAGGGCCTGTGCTCCGTTTTCGGTTTCGGCCTCGGCGTAGACGCGGAGAACCGGTTCAGTGTTGGAGGGGCGCATGTGGACCCACTCGGACGGGAAATCGATTTTTAAACCGTCAATTGTGGAGGTATCCTCGTCCCCGTAGTGTTCAGCCAGTGAGTTGAGCAGGCGCGCGGGAGCAACGTCCGGAAGGGGCAGTTTGTCCTTTACCATGGCGTAGTGCGGGAGGTTGTCGTGAACGTCGCTCAGCGTTTGTCCCGAGTCGGCGAGGTGCTGCAGGACGAAGGCGGTGCCGGCGAGGGCATTGCGGCCGTAGTGAAGGTCAGGTACGATGACCCCACCGTTGCCTTCTCCGCCCAGAACGGCATCAGTTTCGTGCATACGTTGTACTACGTTGATTTCGCCGACGGCCGAGCGGTGCACCGGCTGGCCGTGTCGAGCGGCTACGTCCTCAATGGCGCGAGAGGAGGAGAGATTGGTGACGAACGGGCCCTCGCGGTGCTGCCACACGAAGTCGGCGGCGATGACCTGAGTGAGCTCCTCCAAGACGAATCGGCCCTCGTCGTCGACGAGGGCGAGCCGGTCGGCATCCGGGTCGACTGCAAGGCCGAGATCAGCCTCCAATTCCGCAACCGTTTCTGTCAGTTCAGTGAGATGGTCGGGTCGAGGCTCGGCCGGGTGGGCGAAGTGTCCAGTGGGCTCACAGTTGATGCAGTGTACGTTTTCCTCCGCCACGCCGAGGCGGTGCAGCAGGCGCGGCAGCGCGATGCCACCGACGGAGTTAATGCCGTCGACGACGACGGCAAAGTTTTGTGTGGCGATGGACTCCGGATCAATGAGGTCGAGCGCCAGGATGGCGTCGATGTGGCGGGGGAGGGCATCACGGGTTTCGTAGTCTCCGATCTTCCCGAACCGAACGGGGGTGGCGTCCCCAGCGTCCGCCATGTCGATCACCGTCTCGCCCTGCTCAGGCGTCAGGAACTCGCCTTTCTCGTTGAGTAGTTTGAGGGCGTTCCACTCCTCCGGGTTGTGGGAGGCGGAGAGGATGACGCCCCCGGCTGCGTTTTCTTGCAGCACTGCCATCTCAACGGTTGGCGTAGAGGCCAAGCCCACGTCGAGCACGTCACACCCCATCTGCCGCAGGGTTCCGATGACGACCTGAGCACAGGCCCCGCCCGAGGGGCGCGCGTCGCGACCCACGACGATGAGCGGGGCACGGTTGGTCTGCTCGGCACGGTCATAACACCACGAGCCATACGCTCCGGCATATCGGACGAGCACCGATGGATCGAGGCCGTCCCCTACAATTCCGCGGATGCCGGAGATAGAGGCAATGAGGGTCCCGTTCGTGGACATGGGCAAAAGGAGAGAAAGCTCAAAAGGTTATGGTCGAGGAAGTCGCATGAGAAAGTACGACAGTCCAGCGAGTGTGGAAAGGGGATCGGTGGCAGGTCTTTGCAATCTTAACAGTCTTGCTTTTCGGCGGCGATAAGGCGGTCTCTGGCGAGAGCGGAATTCTTAACCGAGGACGACGTTCATCCCGATCGACGCAGTACCTGCACAGGACTCAACGGAGGGGAAATGTCTACGGGAAAGGGACCGTTCTCTGTCACTTCATGGAACCGAGAACGCACCCTTCCGTGCCAAAATCTGGTATGAAAACAGACAAAACGGGCCCCTGGAGGGCTGCACTAAATTCCTTCCATTCCGCTGAGAATCATGAATGCACGGCACTCGTCAACGTCCGAGCAAAATTGGAAGTGGCGGCGTCGATTTTCGATGCTCACTGTGTTTACGACCGTCCTGCTCATTTGCTGGGGCGGGGTCGTCACGAGCATCGGGGCGGGCATGGCGTTTCCGGATTGGCCCACATCGCTTGGGTCCTACAACCTTCTCAACCCGGTCGATGAGTGGTGGACCGTGCCGGCGTACCTAGCGGAGCACGGGCACCGGCTCATCGCCAGCCTCGTCGGCATGCTCACGGTGATTCTTGCGGCGTGGACGTGGTGGGCCGATCCCCGAGCCTGGATGCGGAAATTGGGCATCGCTGCAGCTGTCCTCGTCGTGGTGCAGGGCGTACTGGGAGGCCTGCGGGTGGTCTGGGTCTCGCTCGACCTGGCAACGGTGCACGCCTGTGTCGCACAACTCTTCTTCGCAACGCTCGTTGCGATGACGCTCTTCACCACCGAGACGTGGCGTAAGCGGCGCGGGGTGCTCTCCGAGGGAGCAAGCCGCACGTGGTTGCGCAATCTTGCTTACGCAGCGACCGGGGGCATCTACCTCCAAATCGTCCTCGGTGCGTTGCTCCGGCACTCGGGGGGCGGCGTCTCACCGGGGTTTACCGCGGTGCACGTGACCGGTGCCTTCGTCGTGGTGGGACTGGTTCTGTCCGTATTCGTGTTTGCAGAGAAGCACTTTGAGGATGTACCGGCTGTGCGCCGAGCTTCACGGAGCCTGTTTGGGGCAATGGGCCTCCAGTTTGCCCTCGGTCTGGCTGCACTGCTTGTGCTGTTATACGCGGAGCCCAAGACTGGACTGAGCTTGTTCTCCGTCCTGCTCACGGTGGCCCACTTGGTTGTCGGGGCACTGCTCTTTGGGACGTCGATTGTTACGACGCTTTTGGTATCGCGACGGCCGGTCGCGGAATCGTCGCCGGAGAATGCTCGTTCACCCAAGCGTGATCCGGTCCTGGCCGGGGCCAACTCGTAGTGTGCCCGCGCCACGTTCGCAGCCTTTGTCATCGCTGGTCCTGCTCATGTCGCATTCTTCGAACCGGTCGTCCTCAGATGGAGCGTCGGCTGTGTCGGTCTCGGCGGAAGAGACCGCTCGTCGGTCGGGCCGTCGGGCGGTACGGGACGTGCTCCGGGATTATCTGGAGCTCGCGAAGCCGGAAATCTCATCGGTCGTCACGATGTCGGCCTTTGCGGGATTTCTCCTCGGTTCCCCTGCGGGCATTGATGTTTGGACGCTCCTCTGGACGATGATCGGCGTGGCGCTATGCGCCGGCGGAGTAGGGGTTCTGAATCACCTGTTCGAGCGGCGCTACGACGCGCAGATGAAACGCACGTCGGCGCGCCCTTTGCCAGCTGGGCGCGTCGGGCCGACGGAGGCGCGCCGGCTCGGCATTTTCATGGTCTGCGCCGCTGTTGGGCTCCTGTGTCCGCTGGTGAATGTGATTACGGCAGTGATCGCGACGCTCACGGTGGTGTTGTACCTCTTCGTCTACACGCCGCTCAAGCGCGTGACGAAGTGGAACACCCTCATCGGCACCGTGCCGGGGGCGCTCCCGGCGCTGGGCGGCTACACCGCCGCCACCGGCCAGCTCGGTTCCGGTGGATGGGCGGTATTTGGTATTCTCGCGTGCTGGCAGATGCCGCACTTTCTGTCCCTGGCCTGGATGTACCGAAAGGACTACGCCCGCGGCGACTACGCGATGTTGCCGGTTGTGGAACCGGAGGGGGAATCGACGGCGCGACAGATGATTGGGTTTGCCGCGCTCCTCCTTCCGCTCAGCGTGCTTCCGTCGTTAGTGGGAACCGCTGGATGGATTTACGGGATTGGGGTGGTCCCAATCGGACTTTGGTTTCTTTGGACGACAATTGTCTTTCACGGGGAGCGGACGGGGAAGCAGGCCAAACGGGTTCTCAAGGCCTCGGTGCTCTACGTGCCGGCACTTGTCGGCCTGTTGATGATGGACTGGTTCGTTTGACATACGGGATGCGTGATCCGTGAAGGAATTCGGAGTTCGACTTTCGCACTCACGGATCATGTCGGACGCATCCTCCCTCACGAGATTGTGCCCTCACGTTTTCGTTTATGGCTTTCGCTTCTGCGGTTCATGTACAGGGGGTGACGCACCGGTACGGGTCCCACGTGGCCCTGCGGGAGGTCTCGGTCCAGGTGGACCCAGGGGCGCTGTACGGCCTTCTCGGCCCCAACGGCAGCGGCAAGACAACGCTCTTCCGGATTCTGAGCACACTGATGCCGCCGTCGGAGGGCGGCGCCTCCGTCTTTGGCCTCGACACGACGCAGGACGCGGAGGCGGTGCGCCAGCGGCTGGGGGTGGTCTTCCAGGACCCGGCGCTCGACGAGAATCTCACGGTGCGTGAGAACCTGCGCTTTCAGGCATCGCTCTACGGCCTGCACGGCGCGGATCGACGAGAGCGGATTGATCACCTGCTCGACCGCTTTGACGTGGCCGACCGCGCCGACGATGCGGTGTCCGACCTGTCGGGCGGCCTCCGTCGCCGCGCCGACCTGGCTCGGGGGCTTCTTCACCGACCGGACCTGCTTCTGCTCGACGAGCCGACGACGGGGCTCGACCCGGCGGCCCGGCGCTCGTTCTGGACGGCCATTCGGCGGCTGCGGGAGGAGGAAGGCACGACGCTCCTGCTGGCGACGCATCTGATGGATGAGGCCGAGCGCTGCGACCGCGTCGGTATCCTGTCGGACGGGGCTCTCGTGGCGGACGGCGCGCCCGACGCGCTCAAAGCGAAGCTTGGCGACGAGACGCTCTGGTTGGAGACGGACGATCCCGCAGGCCTCTGTGACCGCATCGATGCCCGGTTCGGTGTGCCCACCCGCATTGTCGGATCGATGGTTCAGGTAGCACCGCCCGATCCCGCAGCCTTCTTTTCCCGGCTCTACGAGGCCCTCGGGGCCCGCATCCGCAGCGCCACGCTCCGTACCCCGACCCTGGAGGACGTATTCATGGTACATGCAGGAGTAGGGCCGGAGGAGGATCGGGAGCAGGTATTGGCCCGCAGCAATAGCGTTGGTGATTGAGCGACGAGTCGTTCTGCGACGTTGCCTACTCTAGACCGCATATACATCGAGGCGCCCACACTCAAAACCGCAGTCAAGCAATGCACGCACTCCGCACCATCGGTGCGCTCACTGGACGGGAGATGCTGAAATTTGTGCGTGACCGGAGTCGCGTGCTCGGAGCACTGGCGCAGCCGCTGGCGCTCTGGCTGCTGCTGGGACTGGGGTTTCAAAACACGTTTCAACCGCCGCAGGGGGGCATTGGGGGCAGCTATATTGCATTTCTATTTCCCGGTATTCTCGCGCTCGTCCTGTTGTTCACTGCCATTTTTTCGACGATCTCGATCGTAGAGGAGCGCACGTCCGGCTTTCTTCAGGCGGTCATGGTCGCGCCGACGCCCCGGACCGCGCTCGTCTTCGGGACGGCGCTCGGCGGCACGTTGCTCGCTACCGTGCAGGCACTTCTCTTCCTCGTAGCCCTGCCCCTCATTGACCTGTCGCCGGGCTGGCTCGGGATCGGGATGGTCGTGGCGATTTGTCTGTGTACCGGACTGGCGTTCACCGCGCTCGGATTTGCCATCGCCTGGCGGATGGACACGACGCGGGGCTTTCACGCCGTCATGAACCTCTTTTTGCTCCCGCTCTGGTTTCTGTCGGGGGCGATGTTTCCGGCGGAGGGAGCGGCGCCGGTACTGCAGTGGCTGGTGTGGGGCAATCCGGTGTCGTACGCCGTGGGCGGGCTGCGGCACGGCCTGCACGGGTTTGCGGGCGGAACGGCCACGCTGGCCGGGCCGGGCGTGTGCCTCGCGGTGACGGGGGGATTTGCGGCTCTCATGATTGGGGCGGCGGTCTGGCAGGTTCGGCAGCCGTTCTTCGATGCGTGAAGTCTGGATGTGAGGAGGCTTGGAGACACAAGCGGCCAATCTGGTTGAGAGATCGAAGCACCACCGCATCCGTGCTCTCTGTGATTCCACCCAGGGAGGGGCGTCATCGTCGGGGTAAAGCTGTTTCGATAAACTCGGTGCCCCACTGTAGAACAACCATACCTACGCCGAAACGACCCGCTCCCCTCCGGCGTTCGCCCTACTGATATGCCGAAACCCAAGACTGCATCCCACACCGTTGGCACCGCCGAGGACCGCGTGGACCTCAAGACGATGGACCGCGCGGCCCTGGAAGACTTCGTCGCCGAGCACGGCGAACCCCGTTACCGCGGCGAGCAGCTCTTCCACTGGATCTACGGCAAGGGGGTGTCCGACTTCGAGTTGATGTCGGACCTTCCGAAACGCATGCGTCGGGGTCTTCAGCGGCAGGCGACGGTTGAGGACATCGAGATCGTCGACCAGCAGCAGGCGTCCGACCAGACGGTGAAGGCGCTCTTCGAGTTGCCGTCGGGGCGGGAGGCGGAGACGGTGCTCATTCCCGCGATCGACGAGCGAGGAGAGGCGCGCCGCCTTACGGTGTGCGTGTCGAGCCAGGTCGGCTGCGCGATGGGCTGTGAGTTTTGCGCGACCGGCCTTATGGGCTTCCGCGAAAACCTGACGCCCGGCGCCATCTTCGACCAGGTCTGGCACATGAACGAGGTGGCGCAGGAGCACTTCGGCCGGCCCGTGACGAACGTCGTGTTCATGGGCATGGGGGAGCCGCTGCTCAACTACGACGCCGTCCTCGACAGCATCGATATCCTCACCGACGAGGACAGCCTCAACCTTTCTGCGCAGAAGATCACGGTCTCCACCGTGGGACTTGCTCGTCGGATTGCCGATCTGGCCGACGACCAGCTGCGCGCCAACCTGGCCGTGTCGCTCCACGCGCCGGACAACGAGACGCGCAGCAGCATTATGCCGGTGAACGAGGCCGAGAAGACGAGCCTGTCGGCACTCAAGGAGGCGATCCAGTACTACGCCCGCAAGACGGGCCGTCCCCTCACCTACGAGTATTGTCTCTTTAAGGGAGTCAACGACAGCAAAGAGGACGCCCGCAACCTTGCGGAGATCACGCGCTGGGCCCCGAGCAAAGTGAATCTCCTGATGTACAACCCGGTCGAGGGCCTCAACTTCGAACGCACGTCCGAGAAGCAGCTCGATCGGTTCGTGCAGGTGTTGGTGGAGGAGGGCGTGACCGTCACTGTGCGCCGGAGCCGGGGACAGGACATCGACGCCGCCTGCGGGCAACTGGCCAATGACTGATCCGTGTGGGAGTGTGGGTGTATTTGAGCCTGTAAGCGAAGAACCCAAAACACCTACACTCTCAACCTCCCCTACCAAGTTCTCAACTCTCCATGTCAAATCTCGACCTCCCGGACTGGGCGACCCGCCTCATCCAGGGCATCCTCGGTGTGCTTGGCCTCTATGCGGCTCTGCGCCTGCTTCCGCGTGTGCTGAAGAGCATGACGCGCCGCTTTTTCTTTGGTTTGATTGGCGAAATTCTGCTGGTTGCCGTGGGGCTCTTCCTCACCCGTCGTGCACGTGAAGGTCCCTCTCGGAATGGCAGGACCCCCGCCGAGGAGGAAATCGGAAGGGAGTGATTGAAATAACGTGTGTCCTGGGTGCCACGTAGTTCTTTGCTTCTGATCAGGGTTGAAAGAGGATCCTTGGTGGAATGGCTATCTCTCCGCACGATCCGTAGACATCCATGTTTGAAGAGTCCAGCTTCCGATCCGAACACATTGGCGTCATCACGCACGGCTCGCTGAACGAGGGGATTGAGATGAAGCTCGATCCGGGCGAGTCGGTCGAGGACGTGGTGGCGGGGACGTTTGTCGTGATCCAGGGAGAGAAGCACGACTTCTTCTGCATGATCACGGACGTGGAGATTGAAGCAGCCAACGAGCAGATTTTGCTCAATCCCCCCGACCCGTCCGACGACCTATTGCGTGAGGTGATGCAAGGCTCCGGCACCTACGTCACCGTGCAGTTGAAGCCCATGCTCATGATGCCGAACGACGAGCATCCGGAGCTGACGGACGAGGAGCCGAAACCCGTCAAGACGATTCCCGCCCACTTCTCGCCGGTGGCGCAGGCGGAGGCCGACGACGTAGCCCGCGTCTTCGGCGACGAGACCTGGGAGGACGGGCGCACCTACTTCCGTGTGGGGCACCCCATCGGCATGGAGGAGAGCCCCGTGTGCATCGACCTGTCAAAGTTTGCCGAGCGCTCGAACGCGATCTTCGGCAAGACGGGGACGGGCAAGACGTTCCTCACGCGGTTGCTGCTGGCGGGGACGATCGTGACCGGGCGCGCCGTGAATCTCGTGT
>CAZTDC010000046.1:0-14255 GCA_964612165.1 uncultured Salinivenus sp. | reverse complement strand
CGACCGCCGTGTCGCCGATCGCATCGGCTATTTTTGCGAGGTAGTATGCGGCCAGCGCCTCGTTCGCGTCGTAGTCGACCCAGCTGTACGGGGGATAAAACTCGTCCGCGACCGACCGGGGCGAATTGTCCATGCCACTGCTCCACCCCGACCAGTAGTAGTGCCCGTTGTCGTGGCGGCGGTGTTGTTTTACCCACCGTGCGTAGTCCCGGAGGATTGGCACGACGCGCTCGAAGCGCGAGGCATCGCCCGTCGTCTTGTAGTACTCGTACTCAATCCAGGAAAACAAATTGTTGCGAGTGAACCACGGCGCGTCTTTCGGCTGGTCGTCGCTGCCGTCGGACTCCTTGATCACCCCCGCAATTGCCCCGTCGTCGTGCTGCTTGCGGTAGAAATTATCGAGGCTCTCGATGCTCGGCAGGGCGCCCTGCCCGTACTTTGCCCACGCGAGGGCAAAGCAGAGGTCCCACTGAAAGAGACGATTGTCAAACGCCTCGTCAATGTACCAGCGCACGAATCCGTTCTGGGGCGTGCCGTAGTGCGTCTGCTTGTACCCGATGACCCAACACGCCTCGTACATTTTCTTCAGGTCGGGCCGCTCCGGTATAACCGGCTCGGGGACCATGTCGAGCAGTTTCGCCTTAAGGGCGGGAAGCTCGTCGTCATCGACCGGAATCTGTCTGCCGGCCCCCCCTGTAACGATAGATGGAGCCACCGCCGCAAGGGTGGCAGACTGCAGAAACTGGCGCCGGTTGACAGAGGAAGACGCGTTGTCGGACATACGAAGTGCTGGACTGAGAGAAATAAGAACGCTGTAATTGGGATCGTCACGTCGATCAGCAGCCGTCAGGCATCCGCTGCACAGCGAAAGCTGAGGTTGCCCGTTGTGCTGTCAGGCGTATTGGCACTCCGGGCAGCTACGCGGTAGCGGTTGCAGTACGAGTGGTGGCAGAGATACGACCCACCCCGCATGACCTTGGCCTCTCCGTTGGTGGGACCAGCCGGATTCTTTCGGGGACCGTCGACGTGAAAGTCGGGGCTAAACCAGTCGTGACACCACTCCCACGCGTTGCCGGCCACCTCGTAGAGCCCGTAGTCGTTGGGCGGAAAGGACTTGACGGGGGCCGTGCCGTAGTAGCCATCCTCCACGGTATTGTGGTCGGGGAAGGAGCCCTGCCAGATGTTGCACATATGTTTGTCATCTGGGTGGAGCTCGTTCCCCCAGGGATATTTCTTCTGCACCAGGTCGCCCCGGGCCGCATACTCCCACTCCGCCTCCGTCGGAAGCCGCAGTCCCGCCCACTCGCAGTAGGCCTGCGCGTCGTTCCAGCTCACGTGCACGACGGGGTGGTCCTGCCGGTTGCCGACGTGGGACCCGCGCCCCTCCGGCCACTTCCAGCAGGCGTCGTCGACTTTCACCCACCACGGGGTCCCCTGCACGCGGGGCGCCCACTTGGCCGTCTTCTCGTCCACAAAGTCCTGAAAGACAAACGACCACCCGTACCGCTCAGCCTCAGTCACGTAACCAGTTTCCTCGACGAACGCCTCGAACTCAGCGTTCGTCACGTGGTGAATATCGATGTAGAACGGATCCACATGCACCTCCCGCACTGGACCCTCCCCGTCAGCGGGGAACCCGTCGTCCGAGTCGGTACCCATAAGGAAGGAGCCACCCTCCAGGTACACCATTCCTTGGGTGTGCGGATTCGGGGCAGATGCCGGCCTAGGGGCCGCCTCCCCCTCGGTCTGGGTTTCGGGCGTTGCCTCGGGCTGGCGGGAGGCAGCGCAGCATGCATCGTCGGACATGGCGGTACCGGATTCAATGATCGGATATCACGGATAATTCTGTACCTTCTGCTGGAGTCGAATAATTCCTCAGCCGGCATTCCGGCCGCAACTCGGCACCGCTGTTTTTTTCGGGTCAAAATCCGGGTTGGGTGTGGGCATGACGGCGTCGATTCGCTCGCGCCAAGCGGTGTGCAGGGCCTGAGACGTTCGACGCGCTCGGGCCGGTCGGCGGAGCGGTCGTTCGATTTGCCGATGTCCCGCTCCAGGTCGTAAAGCTCGACCTCGTCACAGCCGTAGTAGTCGATGAGCTTGTACCGTCCCCGCCGCACAGCTCCGACGGGCCGCTGGTCGCGCCACGAGTAGTGCGGAAAATGCCAGAACAGCGCTTCGCGCGGGGGTGGGATCCGGTCCTGTAGCAGGGATTGCAGGCTCCACCCCTCCACGACCGTCGGGCTCAGATCATCAACCGCGTCGAGCACCGTGGCAGGGAGGTCGTGACTGATGACGGGCGTGTCGACGATGCCCGACTCGACGCCCGGCCCGCGAAGGCCCCCTTCATACATAGTTCCTTTCTGACCCCGAAGTGGATTTGGAAGGCTCACGTCCGTCGGCCCGTTGTCGGAGGTTAAGAACAGCAGCGTGTTCGACCAGACGCCTTCCGCGCGCAGGGTGTCGACCACCTGGCAAACGGCCTGGTCCACGGCCTCGACCATCGCCGCGTAGATCGCTCGATCCTCTTTCCCTTTCGGCAACCGCTCCCGGTATTTGTCGAGCAGACCCGGTTTCGCCTCGTGGGGTCGGTGGACGGCATAATGTGGGAGGTACAGGAAGATCGGCTCGTCCGCGTGCTCCCGCACGAACGACAGCGCGGCCCGGGCCAGGAGGTCGGTGAGATACGCATCGTCGGCTGCGTCGTCGAGCCCGGGCACGCCGTAGGGCGGAAACATGCTCTCGTGGTGCTGATGGCCCGGCGAGTGGCTTGTGTCGAAGCCCCGATTGGTCGGCAGCGCCTCGCCGTCGCCCAGGTGCCACTTGCCTATGCTCGACGATGTGTACCCCGCCTCACCCAGTCTTGCGGCAAGGGTCGGGGGGGACGGGGGAAGCTGATACCGACCCTCTGGCGGCTTGAACTCGGCGTGGGGCACCTCCCGGCTCGGAATATAGTCCGTAATGTTGAGGGCCGCCGGGGAGTAACCGGTGAGGATACTGGCCCGCGTCGGCGAGCAATTGGGCGCCGCGGCGTAGGTGTTCGTATAGCGCACGCCCTCCTCGGCTAGGTGGTCGAGGGTCGGTGTGTCGTGCAGGTCGTTTCCGTAGCACCCGAGGTCAGTCCACCCGAGATCGTCGACGAGTAGGAACACGACATTCGGGCGGCGCTCGGGGCTCCACGCCGGCGCCGCCCACGGCAGGAATGAACCGAGGCTGGCAGCCCCTAATGTCGATAGAAAGCGTCGGCGGTTCATTCGGGACGTGTCGTTGAACTCAGACTCGTGTAAGCGGGAGAGGCTGATCAAGAAGACGGCGTCTCGGGCGATCGTGCCCACTGAAAGGCGTAGTACACCAATGCGCCCGCCAGCAAAATGCCGGTGCCAATCACGGCGTTCGTTGGCTCCATAGACCCGATGGTACTCACGACCACGAACAGGGAGGCCAGGATGAAGAGGATCGGCAGGATCGGATAACCAATCATCCGGAAGGTGTCCGACTGTGCCTCTCCAGGATTATCCCGCTGCCGGTACACGAACAGGGTTCCGACGATCAGGGCAAAGAGTATCCAGTCGCCGAAGACCACGTAGTTCAGTAGCTGAGCGAAGGTGCCCGAGAGAGCGAGGACGATGGCCCACGCGGCTTGGAAGAGAATGGCCCAGGTCGGGGTTCGGTAGTCCGGATGCAATCGCGCGAACGGGCGGAAGAAGAGGTCGTCCTCTGCGATGGCCTGTAGGACGCGGGGCGCCGCCATGATGATCAGGTTCAGGATGCCGAACACCGAGATCATCACGCCGATCCCGATGATGGTTCCGCCCATGCTTCCTAGAAGGGCCTCCATGGCGTCGATGGCCGGCGCGTCGCTGGCCGCCAGCCCCTCCACCCCCAGCGCGTAGAGGTACGCGTAATTGGCCAGCAGGTACGATCCGACGACGATTCCCACCCCAATCAGCAGCGAGAGGGGCAGATTGCGGTTCGGACTCTTGATTTCGGCGGCGATGTGATTCGCGTGCTGCCAGCCCCCGTGCGCGAACAACACGGGAGTCAGGGCCGCGCCGAAGGCTGCGGCCACCCCCCACGTGCTCTCGGTGGCCCATACGGACTGGGCCGCCGTTTCGGCGGTAGTCAGCTCGCCGGTTCCTAGCCACAGGCCTGCCCCCACCAATCCAGCCAGCGCCCCGAGCTTCAATACGGTGAGGATGTTCTGTGCGAGGCTTCCAAACTGAATGCCGAAATAGTTGACCCCAGACAGGAAAACGATGGCCGCCACTGCAATGGGAAGCGACCAGCTCCCCCCGAGCTCGAGCAGGTTCACGGCATAGTCCGCAAAGGTAATGGCGAGGGCCGCGATGGCTCCGGTGGCGGTGATAAACGCCACCTTCCAGCCGTACAGGAAGCCGAAGAGGGGATGAAAGGCGTCCCGCAGGTAAACGTACCCTCCCCCTGCCTCGGGACGGCGAGCCCCCAATTCCGCAAAGCAGAGGGCCCCAACAAGCGCGATGGCCCCACCCACGGCCCAGGCGGCCATGATGAGTCCGGGCGTGTCCACGCGCTGGGCCACTACATCCGGCCCGCGAAAAATGCCCGACCCAATAATACCCCCGGCCACAACCATAATGCCGTCAAACAGCGTGAGGCGGCGAACGTACCCCCCAGACTCGGCATCGGTCTCGGAGTCATCTTCGTCGACTGTCGGTTCGGCTGTACTCATCAGGCGAGTCGGGCTAACAAAAAGAAAGCTAGTTGGCGTAGTCGCGGATGAAAATCCCCCTTCCGAGCAAGGCAAAAAGGGTCCAAGTAAGTCATTCCGTCCCACTCTGGAGGACCAGTCCCCTCACGTTCGGTAAGGAACCGGCGATGTCGTTCCGAGGAGCCCGAGGCTTCCGGCAGCAGCGCTTTCCAGAAACTTCCGTCGATCCATGATTCGAAGAGTGGCTTGTCAGCTCGAACGGACGGCTTCGCGGCGCTGCTCATATTCCGCCCAGGACAAGGCCCCGACCTGGTTCATCCATGCCTGATGACGTTCCGCCAAGGTTTCCACGAGGCCGGGTCGCTGCTCAGCCCAGTCCGTCGTTTCGGTCCGATCCACGGCAAGGTCGTAGAGCTGCCACGTGTCGCGCCCGTCAGGGGAGACGAGCTTCCAGCGCCCCTGCCGGATGGCGTGATTGTCCGTGTGGAGCCAATTGATCTCCTCGTGTCCGGTACGCTCTCCTCCCCGGAATACAGGCAGCAGACTGCGCCCCTCCATCGGGACGAGATCCCGGCCTTCGAAGGCACTCGGGTAGGTCACGTTCGCCGCGTCCAGGATCGTCGGCATGAGGTCCATGATGTGACTCACCTCGTCGCTTTGCGTACCTGGCTCGATCAGGCCGGGCCAGTATGCGATGAACGGAGTGGCGATGCCACCCTCATGGGTCCAGGTCTTATACCGGCGAAAAGGGGTGTCGCTAAGGTGGGCCCAGGGCCGATGATAGCTCATGTAGGACTCGGGACTTCCGGGTGGCGTGTCTTCTCCTTTGCCAAGCCCGATGGATGCCGCGCCGTTGTCGGAGAGGAAAAGCACGAGCGTGTGTTCGAGTTCGTCCATTGCCTCCAATGTATCGAGGACACGACCAATGCCCCGATCCATCCGGCCGACCTGGGCCGCATAGGCGGCCATCTTGCGGTCCCATCGTTCCTTGTCCTCGATGTCGGACCACGCGGGCACCCGATCGTCACGCTCGGGAAGAGGCCACTCCCCGCGTAAGAGGCCGCTGTCAACGAGTCGCTCGTAGCGCTGGCGACGGAGCTGGTCCCAGCCGTCCAGGAACTGGCCGCGATAGCGATCGATATCCTCCTCGCGGGCCTGTAGGGGCCAGTGGGGGGCCGTGTAGGAGAGGTATTGAAAAAAGGGCTGCTTTCCGCTCCCGTGCCGCCTGAGTTGGTCGATCGCCTCCTCGGTGATAAAGTCCGTCATGTAAAAGTCGGACATGATGTTGTCCTCCGACTCGAAGTACGCGACGCTCTTGGGGGCAAACGGCTCGTTTTTCCGAACGAGGGTGCGGTTGGGCGGTGGATTGAAGTAGTCACTTGCCCCGTCCAGCAGGCCGCTGTATTCGTCGAACCCGTGGGCATTGGGCCAGTGCTCGTAGGCCTTGCCCAAGTGCCATTTCCCGGACATCAGGGTCGTGTATCCGGCGTCCCCCAGCAATTCGGCGATCGTTGCACACCGGTCGTTGAGGTGCCCGCGATAGGCCGGAATTTCGAGGTCGGCCCGCATGTGACCCACTCCGGCCTGGTGCGGCTGAAGACCTGTAAGTAAGGAAGCGCGAGTGGGACAGCATCGTGCCGCGTTGTACATTTGTGAGAACCGCATCCCCTCTTCCGCCAGCCGGTCCAGATTGGGGGTCCGGATTGTGCTCCCGTAGCAGCCGAGGTCCGAAAAGCCCATGTCGTCGGCCAGAATCAGGAGGACGTTCGGACGCTGTCGGGCAGGGAAAGACCCCTCGGCCCGCTCGGGTAGGACAGGCGAGTCCAACGCGGCGGCCCCAAGGCTTCCGAGGGCAGCGGTCCGGAGGAACGAGCGACGATTCATCGGTGGAGACTTCGGTTACGATATATCATCGGAGGTAGGACGGTGCTTGGGGAGAAGCTCTCGAGTGGCAGACCGCACGATGACACGATCCTTTTCCCACCGACCTTACATCGGGACGTCCTCCCCGGTCGTGTCATCGTATTGCTCGCGAAGGGCCCGAAGCTCTTCCTTTAAATCCTGAACGACCTCGCTGTACCGGGCAGCATCGACGACGTTTTGGAGCTCATTCGGGTCGCGGTGAAGGTCGAAGAGTTCCCACTCGCCGATGGTGTAGTAGTAAATGAGCTTGTACCGTTCAGTGCGCACGCCATAGTGGGGGCGCACGTGGTGGGGCCCGGGATACTCATAGTAGTGGTAGTAGAGGGGCTCGCCCCAGTCTGGGTCGTCCCGGTTCTCCATGAGCGGACGCAGGCTCCGCCCCTGCACTTCGTCCGGCACTTCGACCCCAGCAATGTCCAGAAAGGTGGGGGCGAAGTCGATGTTGCGAACTACCCGTTCCTCTACGGTGCCCGGATCGATCGTGGGCGGGTACCGCATAAGGAGGGGAAACCGGATGGATTCTTCGTACATGAAGCGCTTGTCGTAGTAGCCATGTTCGCCGATAAACATGCCCTGATCCGAGGCATAGATCACGAGCGTATCGTCGGTCAGTCCGGCTTCGTCGAGGTAGTCGAGCAGGCGTCCGACGCTTTCGTCTAGGGCTTTGACGGTGCGAAGGTAATTCTTCATGTAGCGCTGGTAGTTCCAGTGCTTCCGCTCGATCTCTGACAGGTCGTCGGGCTGCTCCTCGGACCAGTCGGGCATGTTGGCGATGCTCATTTGCGCGTGGGTGGCGGCGTTTGCCCGGCTGAAGTAGTCATCGTTGAAGGTAGCCGGTGGCGGCATCGGCGCATTGGTGAAGAGATCTTCGTGCCGTTCTGCGGGCACCCATCCCCGGTGCGGCGCCTTGTGCCAACTCAACATACAGAACGGCCCATCGTCGCGGTGCCGCTCAATGGCGTCGATGGTCTCCTCCGTAATAACGTCCGTCACATACCCAGACTCCGCAACTCGATTCGGCTCTCCTCCATCTTCGGCCCTCTCCAGAAAGTCGGGGTCGTAGTAGTCGCCCTGGCCGGGCAACCGTTTCCAATAGTCGAAGCCTGTGGGATCGCTCTCCAGGTGCCACTTGCCAATCTGAAGCGTGGTGTACCCCTCCTTCTGAAGCTCCTTTGGAAACGTCATCTGGGAAGCATCGAAGGGCTCCTTGTCCCCAAAGATGTTCTCGGTGACCCCGTGCTTATGACTGTACTTTCCGGTTAGCATCGACGCACGGCTCGGAGCACAAAGTGAGTTGGTAACAAAAGCATTCTCGTACCGCATTCCCTCCTCGGCAATGCGGTCGAGGTTGGGGGTCTCCATCAGAGGACTTCCGTAACAGCTTAGCCCCCGGACGGTGTGGTCATCCGTTAAGATAAACACGATGTTCGGTTGATCGGGCGCCGGTGGACGCTCCTCCGATCGCGGCCCGGCAGCGGATACTTGAGGTACCATCCCGGCCAGTCCCGCCGCCCCCATGGCCTTCATGGCCTCCCGCCGAGACCATTGCTTCGAGCTTGTAGGGTTCTGCTCCTGAACAGAAGACATGTCGGAAGCGCTCATCAATAGAAAGAGTGGTGTCGCGTGTAAACTGAGATCATCGTCCCGCCGGAGAACGTGTGGAGATCACGCCTTTATCGAGCGCCTCTCTACATCAATGGCGCTCCTGCAGAACAAAAGTGGATCCAGACTGAGAGAGATACACCGTTGTACACCGATAATGCGATCGCACGAGCATTTGGCCTTCTTGCCGCCCGAGCACCCCGACTGTCGTCGCCAGCGCATCTGCTACGAGACCGCTCGAAGCCACGACTGTCGTCGTGGGGTGACTGGTCAGTCCAAGCCCAGTCCTCGGATTGATCACGTGCGAGTACCGATCGTCTCCAATTTTTACGTACTGGACCTCGTCCCCGGACGTCGCCACTGCCGAATGCGAAACTGTAATCACAGTCGACGTGTCCTGTACGAGACGGTGTGGCACATCGACCGTCCACCCCCTCTGGCCCGGCGGCGGTGCTCCCGTTACCAAATCCCCTCCTGCCTCCACCAGTGCCCGCATCACGCCGTGCTCGGCGAGCACCTCCAAGGCCTGATCCAGAACGTATCCTTTCGCCAGCCCGCCCAGATTCAGTTCCATCCCGGCTCGGCGAAAGGCAACCGTCTGCGCCTCCTCATCCAACGACAGATGCTGCCATCCCACCCGGCCCCTTGCCCTCTGCAGGGTCGTCGAGTCGGGAAGTCGCCTGGTGCGGCGGCTCTCCCGCCAAAGCTGGATCAGCGGACCCGCCGTCACGTCCAGCGCTCCTTTCGAGTGCCGCGCAAATTCTTCTGCTCGGTCCAAAATGGTGAACAGGTGATACCCGACCGGCACAGGTCCCTCCGCGGCCCGACGATTCACCCGCATGAGCTCGCTGTCAGACCGATAACTGCTGAGTAGGCTATCGAGGGTCTCCACCTTCTCGAAGGCCGCCTGCGCCGCCCGCTCACTCGCTCTTTGATCGGGAGCATACAGGACCAGGCGGACTTCCATCCCCATGTGCCCCTGCCGGTAGACAAAGCGATCAAGTCCTCCCTCCTGCGCGCCTGCTTCGCTCATTCCTCCAATGCAAAGAAGCAGGCCCAAAAGGAGTCCCCCCCTCAGTCCTTGTACCTTCACGACGGAAAATCTTTTGAGTCCACGCGAGCGAACAAGTGGGCTCCTATAATTCCTTTACGTAGATGTCCCGAAACTGCACCAGACTAGACGCGGAGCTCCAAGAATCCGTCTCCTCGTTGTATCCCCCGTGGTGCTGTAAGGCAATTGCGCCCTTTTCAGGCACCCCCGGAAGAGGCGCATTCTCAATGACAGTCTGCCCGTTTAAGACCACCGTCAATCGCTCCCCTTCCATTGTAATCACGAACGTATTCCACTCCCCAATCGGCCGATCTGCCCGCAGCTTTGGGGTTACGGCTGCCCGCACCGAATCAGGAAGGGAGTCGTCCGTGCGGTAGCGGTAGACCTCCCCGGACCCAACCGGCCAGTTCCAGATGTTCGTCTGCACCTGCTTGGTTCCCCGCAGGTAGAGCCCCGAATCTGCATTTCGCCGCCGAATTGTAATCGGATGTCCCTCCTTGTCCGTCTTGGGAGTCCCGTCCGGTTGGATCCACCGCATCTCGTGTGGGCCTCCCTTTGTATCAGTGAGGCGCCACTCCAACCGTAGCTGGAAGTCTCCAAACTCCTCCTTCGTCCAGAGATGTTTGTCCACTCCACGTGGGAGCACCTTAGGACCGCAGTCAATTACCCCATCTTTCACCCGCCACACGTCTTTCGCAGCGTCAGATCGGAAGGTCCACTTGTCCAGGGTCTCTCCCCGAAACAAGGGCGTCCATCCGGACTGAGACGAGGGCATCCATCCGATCTCCGTCGGGGTCTTCTCTTCATTTGGTCCGTCCGACTGGCACCCCCCCAGCAGGACACTCGCAACGACAAGGGTAACGAAAAGAACTGGACCGGCTCTCCCCCCCCTCGCTTCGCAATTCCAAGCGTACAATGAACTGCTCATGTCGATCATCTTCATTCTCAAGAAGAGGGGCGTGCTGTATCGAATTTTTCATTTACGAGAGCATCAGAGAATGCCCCACGCGGAAGCGCGGGGATGAATCTTGCGGATTGACCGGTCTCAATGGCCGGTCAATCCTAGCAAGAAAAAACAAATCCCAAAAAGCTCCGCCCGGAAGGGCGGAGTTCTTTACTCTTTTGGGGTGGGAAGAGGGGCATCATTCTCCTCAAGCCAGCGCGTCAGTCGCTGGCGAAGCTGCTGACGCTTCTCCGGCCGTTTGTTTGCAAGATTGTGGTCCTCACTCACATCCGCCTCCAGATTATATAGCTCCACCCGATCCTCTTCGTAAAACCGCATCAGCTTCCATTTCCCGTCCCGAATCACGCTCACCGGCGTCGTTCGCCAGGTTCCCTTCTCAACATTTCCTTGCAGGTATCCTGGAAAGTGCCAGTAGAGGGTCTCGCGAGCGAGCGTGGCGGTACGAGGATTGCGAAGAAGAGGCAAGAAGCTGACGCCGTCAACCGAATACTTTTCTGGAAGCTTGACCCCCGCCGCCTCCAGGAGAGTTGGATAAAAATCCACTCCAGTCACCGGCTCGTCGACAGTAACTCCGGCAGGGATGACCTCCGGCCACCGCACGATCAGCGGCACGCGAACCCCCCCCTCGTAAAAGGATCCTTTCCCCATTCGAAGCGGGGCATTGTCGGTGGCGCTCCAGTGATCAACCGCCTCACCGTCGACCCCGCCGTTGTCTGAGTAGAAGACAACGATGGTCTCTTTATCGATTTCGAGCCGCTCCAGGGTATCAAGAATCCGTCCGACCCCTCGGTCCACTGACTCAATCATTGCCGCATAGGTGGCGTTCGTGTGCCCACCTACTGAATCCTTCTGCTGAAACGGCTCCTCACGGTCGTCTGGGGCCTGAAGGGGACTGTGGACCGAATAGTAGGAGAGCTGCAGATAGAAGGGCTCCTCTTGGTGCTTTTCGAGGAAGTCGATGGCCTTTCGATTGTAATAATCCGTCAGGTACTCCTCGCTACCCGCATCGTCGATGTAGGGATTATTGTTGGGCCGAAAATACGCTCCCGACCAACTGGGACGGCCCGTGCTGTGTCCGCCCACGTTCACGTCGAACCCCTGTTCTTTGGGCCCAGCTTTTCCTGGTTCTCCGAGGTGCCACTTGCCCATGAAGCCTGTTACGTACCCGGCATCTTGCAGGCGCTCGGCAAACGTAATCTTCTCGGGGGGAAGGGTCGTCTCGTTCTCAGGGGGGATTACCTCGCGATTTTCTTCCTTCCCGCGTGCTCCACTACCCACAGTGTAGACGGGGTTATTTGGGTAGTATTGGCCGCTCAGGAGCGCCGACCGGCTCGGGGCACAGTTGGACGAGGTTGCATAGGCGTTGCTGAACTTCACTCCCTGTCCCGCGAGCTGGGTAATGTTGGGAGTCTCATAGTACTGGTCTTGATGGGGGGCATACGGATTTACGTCCGTCCACCCGAGGTCGTCAACCAGGATAAATACAATATTGGGCGGACCTGCGTGCGGGTCAGGACGCGATTGTACGTCCCGCACGAGGAGCCCTGAAACGAGGAGCCCTGAAACGAGGAACAAAAGACAAAGTCCAGTTCGGAACGCTGGCATAAGCCACGGGGGTGTTTTGTAAGTCACCGCCTCCCTACGCACTGCTCACTTCTCCGAGCTTTTCGCCGAGGTCTCGGCTGCTTTGAAACCCTTGGGACTGCCCCATACCGACCGGTCTAGACTCGTTTCTCCCGGCGTCGGCACTTCGGGGAAGGGCAGCTCTCGGAATGAATCTGCCTTTGGCGCGAGGTCGAGACTCGGATCGTCGATCTTGTCCCAGGTGACCTCCCGCCCTGTGTAAGCGGCCTCCCGTCCCATTATGCCTGTGAGAACACTGTTCGCTACACGACGTCCCTCGTTGAGCGGCTCACCAGCACGAATGCTGGCAATGAGGTCGGTGTGCTCCTGGACGTAAGGATTTGTCACGTCCTCATCGAAGCTCCATTCGTAGGTGCCCTCAATTTCGATCCTACGATCCGAGGTATTTGCATGTCCTTTCGTCCCACTGAAGTGCTCGCCGACCCGTCGCGTAGAGCCCTCAATTTGGGAGCACATGTGAGTCACGCGCTCGCCGTTCGGAAACTGATATTCGACTGAGAAGTGGTCGAAGATGTGCCCGTAAGATGGGTCCACACGCGCCTGACGCCCTCCTAACCCCGTGGCCTTCACTGGATGGTTCTGCAAGGCCCAATTCATTAGGTCAATGCGATGGACGGCCTGCTCGGTTATATGGTCGCCTGACAGCCAGTTAAAGTAATACCAGTTTCGGACTTGCCACTCCATGTCCGACATGCCCGGCTTGCGCTCTCGCGCATCCCGAAAGCCTGCAGCGTTGTACCAAACCTGACCCGATCGAACATCCCCGATGGCACCGTTGTGAAGACGTTTCATGACCTCTGCGTACCCCGGATGGTGACGCCGCTGAGTTCCGGCTACGACGGCAAGGCCCTTCTCCTCGGCTCGGTCCGAAGCCTCCCGCACCATGTGCACGCCTGCTGGATCCACCGCTACCGGTTTCTCCATGAAGACATGCTTGCCGGCGTCAATGGCGGCGCTCAGATGGTGTGGCCGGAACCCTGGAGGGGCAGCCAGAAGGACAATATCAATCTCCGTGTCGAGGACCCGCTGGTAAGCGTCGAAGCCGACAAAGCCGCGGTCCTCCACTTTGTAGTGGTCCCCGATGGCCCCTTTGAGTGCCTTCTGCGACTTCTCTAGACGATCCTCGAAAAGGTCCCCCATCGCCCACAGTTCTACCCCTTCAGCCGAGTCCACACAGTTGCTCGCGGCCCCAGAACCTCGTCCCCCGCACCCGACCAGACCGACTTTGAGGGTGTCCGTCCCTCCGGCATAGGCAAAGCTTTCCGGCGCCATGAGCCCAGCCGATACCCCGGCAGCCGCCGCCGTCGTTCGCTTAAGGAAGTCGCGTCGTGAGTGTCCCTCTGTGATGCTTGAATCGGAATGCCCTTCGTCACTGTTCATTGTAAAATGCTTATTATGAGTATGAGCGAAAGTACCTTCGTTGATAAGTCGAGTTCAGGGAGCGCCCGCCTATTCTCCGCACGACCAACGGTCGCGACTTGGAGCGTCCGAGATCAGTCGTTTGTTCTCAGCAGTCGCGCTACCAGTCGGTAGCCTCTAGTCCGGATCGGCTAGTGCCGTCCCTACATTTGTCATGGCGTTCTTTGAATAGGTCATTGATGCTGTCCCCTCGCGTCCAACCCCATCCACCGCCCGTCGGATTTTCTGAACCGCTGTGTCGACGAAGCATTGTTGGAGTTCTTTGGAATTACCCCAACCTCTGCCATCGAGGTTCTCGGGTCGGCATCGAAGGAAGATTTGAACACCAGTTTGAAGTAGCGGAAGGTCTGAGGACTAGGGAGTTCGATTTGCTGAGGCCTCCCCGTATTTTCCAGTTCGTACTCATCTAAGCTTACGAAGTCTTCTCCATCGCTGCTGAGCCGTATTTCCAATTCTTTGGTACGCACTCGCTTCGCTCCCGCTGAAATGCCCGCGCGCTGCACGAATTGAAATCCTGCCGCTTCGTGCTTCGCTCTCATATCAACTGTAATGTAATGAGGAAGCGGGGCTTCTCCATCCGAGTACCGACTATGCCAGAACGTCTCCTGATCTCCATCGATGATGTTTGCGGCAACCTGACTGTTGCCCGTCGATGAGTTGTCTGTAGGCTCTTGGTCGCTATAGTCCGTCACTTCCCATCCATCCTTCGACAAGATGGGAGCCGTTCCGAACTGGAAGTCAATATTCGGCACCCCATCCTCAAACGTGAACTCCGTCAAGTTCGTGTAGATGCGTCCCTGATGTTTGGGCAATAGCCACACCTTCGCCTTGTAGTCAGCATTCTGAGTTTTAGAAAGTTCATCCGTATCGACCCTCACCCGGAAGCTGTCCGGTCCAACGAGCGCGCCTCCAAACCCATGCTGGTTATAATTCGCTCGTCCTTCCGGATCAAGCATCACGAAGGCCTC
>CAZTDC010000045.1:0-14304 GCA_964612165.1 uncultured Salinivenus sp. | reverse complement strand
GGTCCTCCGGTTTTCGAGACCGGTGCAATCAGCCAGGCTCTGCCACCCCACCGTTCCAACAAGCTAAGACAGGGAAGAAGGAGACGTTTTACTCCAAGGGTATGTGTGGCATTCCTACCCCCCACCTTATCAGAAGACAGGGGATGTAGGACATATTTGGACTTGGAGAAGAATAGCCCACACTAATTACATTGACTCGTATGTGAGCCTGGTAATTTTCTCTACGAGTTTTCGTTTCTTTCTTTCGAATCCTTCTCTTACAGTATTGCCCGAAATCTCGACAATTTTTCCGTTTTCGTGCATGCGGGCAAATGCGAGCTGGTCGCTAAACGTCTTCAAGGCAGCTTGATTGGACCTCAGTGAAGTACCCTTATTTCTTAATATTTCGTCTACCCAAGGCTGGCTTGCATCAAGATACATCATTTGTACATCCTCAGAGGCGGTCCCCTGCCTAAATATGAACTTAAAGGCCTCGATAGATTCCTCGAAGCCCCTGTTTTGAATCATAAACTTATAGTCAATGAAGACGTGGCTCGCGCTATTGAGTCCAATCCCCGGTCCATTAATGAGTTCATCCTTCAGCTCTGAGAGGCTAAGTTTCTCGTTACTTTGGGGAGACCGTTTAACCTTGATACTGTCTTTGCGACCGATAACCTGCACAAGGGTGTCCAGTAGAGCACGGGCGGGTCCATCTCTCTCAAGCTCTACGAACAACTGAGAGGTCTGCAGCCATCTCTGTGCTTTTGTTTCGGGAGTCGCAAAGAGCCCAACCCCCAGTAAGCAAAGAACGAGAGTGTAAATAAGTTTGCGACCCATCACACTAGTATTCATTGTTTTACTATCTTTAAGATAGGATGAAGCTATAGGATAGACTCGACTCATTCAAGTTTACAGGGATCTCCTCACCAGCGTGGTTGATGCGAACAACTTCCTGTAGCTGAACGATAATACGGTCTTTTCGTTGAGCCCGTACTTTATTGAGGCCTCTAATTAGTTCGCCTTTCAAGGTGGAATTATTCCCTAGCTGAAATGTACCAATCTCTTCACTGGCCTTCAGACCCTTACGAATTGAAACGGTAGCTCGTTTGACCCTATAGTTCGCATCTCTGGGGTAGCTCTTCTCAAACTCCGGATCAGGTTCCACTTTGAACCGCAGTTCAGGCTGCGCGCGAGATAAGTTGTCGCCGTTTGCGATCTGTTTCCCTTTCGCGTCCTGGACCTTCAACTGGGGCCGAGGCGGGTCGATAACGGCAAATTCTTTTTTGCCAAGATAAACAGGATCACCCTCTTCTTTCGGCAGATAGGCTCGGACGGTTACGTCACTAGAAGATGGACTCACTGTCAACTCACGACCATTCACACTTCCCCCAGACGAAGATTCAAGCTGGAGTGGGCGCCCCTCCAACCCAGGAACATCTATCCGGATCTCGTTTCTCGTCTTTCTGTACAGCGAGTTCGTAGCCACGCTTTTCGCAACCAACTGCGGTCGACGGACAGTAAATGAGCCCGTAAGATTCTCACTTGCCATCCCTTTGAGCTGAGCATACTCCATCTGGACAGAGTATTCCACTTCTTTCTCGTCCTCTCCCTCAGGAAGAAGATCAGCCGTGGCAATCTTAATGTTCTCATTTCCCTCAATCGTCACCCTATCATCCTCTGTCTTCAGGGTTATTTCCTTTCCCTTGGCAAGCTTGGCAGCCTTCAGATAAGCGTTTGCAGTGTAATCCTGTCCAAGCACGACAGTCTCCTCACCGCCTACCAAGATTGGAGAAACCTTCTTGGCGGCAACAGTCTCCTCCTTCAGATCAAACGTACTAAAGGAATAGAGGAGTATGGGAAGATATAGGGCGAGCATCACCCTGTACCGCAACTGTTTAACTTCTGCACCACCTTCAGCCATATCTAGCCCTTATTTTTAGTTGTAGTTTAGCTCACACTCTTGTTCTTGTCCGAAACCCCATTAGGCGTGACTCCTGGATCGTTGAACTGCCGGAACCGGCGAAGCATTTCGTCAAGGTCATTCCGCATCTCTTGGACTGCCCCTCCTGCATTCTCCATCTCAGCGCCAAGCGAATTCATTCCCTTGCCAAGACGCTCTGCATCTTCAGCAAGATCGCCGGTTGCGACCTCATCAAGCTTCGATCGCATGTCTTGGACGGCAACTCGAGCCTGCTTCATTTCGCCGACCATCTCGTGAATCTCTCCTCCAAACTGCTTGATCTCTTTCCCAAGCGCCCCCATCATCACGTTCAGATCATCATTTACCTTTTTCTCGATCATTTTTCGTGCCGAAGCACGAACGGGAGTGCCTGCATCGACAGGCTGCTGACCACCAGTTCCAGTTCCTCCGGAAGAAGATGCCCCTTCTGCTCCCCCTTCGGGCACCTCAATCAAGAAAGCTTGTCCCAATTCTAATGACCCCATAATAACAAACGTTGCAGCTTCCCCAATGAAGCCGAGTTGCATAAAGAGCTCCCAGTTGGGGTACTTCAATATCTTGAAGAAAACACCGAGGATTGCAAGTGACCCGAAGATCCCAATAAAGAATCCGAGCACCTTTTTAATACGTTCGAGTACAGCTTCCTGCTTCGGTGTGGCCATGGCGTTTCAAGTAGTAATACTATATAATTCGATGTGAAGGTGTACGTGAGTCTACACTGTTTGATTTGCGCTCTTTAAAATCGCATTCCGCCTCCCGTATCATTTCCGCTTCCATCTTCGTCGCCACCTCCCTCTTCGTCGCCACCTCCCTCATTCGCAGGAGGCGTTTCTGTATCACCTTGATCAGCAGGAGGCGGCGTCTGCTCCCCTCCCTCACCTTGATTGGCGGGAGGAGGCGTCTGAGGAGTCGGCTGCTGCCCTTCCTCAGCCCCGGTTTGCCCCGTCTGTCCACCCTGCGGTTGCGTCTGGGGAGGCGGGCTGGGCTGAGGACCAAGGTCTTCTTGCTCTCCCTCGATCGAACTCACATCCGCCGCGCAACGAAAGCCAATTCGCGCTGAGGCTTTATCTTTGGGCTGATAATTACGCACACCTACTCCGATCTGGAAGGGATTGGAGGACCAGGATCCACCTCGAACAACCCGGCGATCCTCCTCTGGATCTTTGTACACGGGGTCCAGACCAGAGAGAGGAGAATAACTTGGAGTGTAGGCATCCTCTACCCATTCAGCAACATTTCCAGCCACATCGTGGAGCCCCCACTGGTTAGCCGGATAGGAGCCAACTGGAGCGGTAAAGGCATATCCGTCAGCTGCTTGTCCCTGCCGGCCAGGGTTGAAGTTCGCTAAGTAGCGGCCCTGCGGATCTCGGGGAGAAAATCCAGCCCATGGATAAACGCCCCCAACTCGACCGGCACGAGCAGCATACTCCCACTCTGCTTCTGTGGGAAGACGCTTGCCTTCCCATTTACAAAATGCCTTCGCATCGTTCCACGTTACCGCTACAACAGGGTAGTCACTGCGCTCAGACCCGTAGAAGTACGTTTTCCAGTTCGCTCGACTGGCAGCCTCATCCCAGGCACTTGAGTCGGGCGTCCGCTTCTCTTCGGAAATGTCATTCAGGAAGTCTCGATACTCCTTGTTTGTGACCTCAAAACGATCAATGTAGAACGAGCTAACGGTTACCTTCTTTCGTCCGGCGTTCTGGATATCAAGCGGATCCTCATCGGTCAACCCCATGATGAAGGACCCATCCGGCAATCGAACCATCGTCCCATCATTCGATACCGTCGGTGAGCCACTGATGGGAAGCTGTCCCGGATCTTCGAAGGGGGCAGGACCTCCCCGCTCAACAATTATCGGATCTGTCTTCTCCAGTGAGTCAAGGGCATATCCGGATTCGTTTATGTAAGGAATATCGTACTTTTGAATGGCGACCTGAGACCCCGAAACAGGGTCCTTGAAGGGACTATCAACTTTGTTACTCGCCGAGCGACGATCAAACTCCTCTTCTTCGGACACCTCTCCACGAGGCCCCTCCCCCTCCACGGGCGTCGGTCCAGGAGGACGACGTTCAATTCTATCGGGCTTATAGCTGAACCCGATAGTCGGCATAAGGGCGGAGATTACATTCAACTGATCTTGATTAGGAGCATCAGGTCTGAAGGTTTGGTTGACCCCAAATCGGCCCGCGACCTCAACATTAAGGGCCAGATTTCCAGCAAGCGGATACTCAATTCCAGCCCCAACCGGGAGCAGCCCTCTCTCACTATCACCGTTAATGTAATACCCATAGCCAACTGTCAGGTATGGATTTACAGGCTCACTGTCTCCAAGGTAGTGCAGTTGTGCTGCTCCTTCGATGGTGTACAGTGCCTGAAACGTCGTTCCCAGCCTGAAGCGAAAGTATTCCGAGGCCTCAAACTGGACACCTCCTTGGAACGAGGCGCCAGTCCCCGCAATTGGGCTTCGCGCCGACTGAGACGCGACGTGGGCTCCCCCATTTACGTAAAGTCGCTGTGCGACTCCCTCCGACGCCCCAAACAGGGAGAAGATGCAGAAGAGCAGAGTTGCAAAACCTGCGTACCGTTTAACAGCTCTCATTTTACACTGTGGCTGATGAAGAACATCCAACTCAAAGCAAAAGGTACCCACGCTACTTCACGCTAAACCTGTACTTCACGTTAACAAACGACACAAAGTCCGGGATTCCGTCGGGGTTATATCCTTTGTATCCATCCAGAAGATCAGTGGATGCAATTCGCGTTCCAATCCTGAGAGCATCCATAATCGTCACTCCAACCTTCAGCGATCCAATCATCCTGGTGCCAAGCTGTTGGACTGCCCCCTCTTCTCTTGAAACCGGGGTGCCGGCATAGGAAGGAGAAAATATAAGGTTAGGCCCCGCCCCTATGAACACTCGAAATAGCCCCTCCTTGATATAGGGGAGTTCGTAATCAGCATAAAAATCGAGAGCCAACGAGTTGGTCGAAAATGCAGTTTCTCCGGTTGTCTCCCCTGTAATACGACTATACACCAGATCAGCCCCTAGCCCATACTGGTCAAATCTACCAAGCCTGTGATCCAATCCGAAATTAAGAGAAAGAGTGCCATTCCCGGCAATGTACTTGATAATGTGATGATTTGGATTCAGGCTGTAATCCCCCTGGTAGATCGCCAGTCCCCCCCCAACCGAAACTCCATGAATTAAGGGCTCATTCTCCTGCGTAGGGGCAGGGGCCCTTTGCGATCGCTGAGCTGTCTCCTGCCTCTCGGATTCCGAAGATTGACCAGACTGTGGGGACTGCTGTCCCTGTCCACTCTGAGCAAACGCTCCCTGAAGCCCAGCTAGTGCAATCGAGAGCCCCACCAGGAGCAACGTTTTCGACCAATTCGAGGAAATGGTAAGCATAAACCCCGGTTAGAAAGTGCCAAGAAAGCAAACGAGCGCGTCGCAAGCAGAAGAAAGCCCGAGAAAACCAGTCTCCCAGACCAAGCTAGGAACTAGCCGAGGGAGTCACAACCCCGTATTCGAAAAGACGGAATCCCAATGGAAAAATTTCGTTCTCGACTTCCCATCATACCGGTCGAGACGCCTACATTTACTTCTCCTTCATGTAAGGATCCAGCGGAAATAGGTTTCACTAGCCGCCGTTCCCTCACAAAAGGAAAGCTTCACGATACTATCCGTTCCACCAATCCCGATCGAGGGAGCGATACTGAATGGCCTCCGACACGTGCTCGGGAGTAATATGCGATGATCCTTCGAGATCTGCAACTGTACGAGCAACCTTCAAGATTCGCGTATACCCTCTCGCGCTGAGACCCATTCGATCTGTAGCAGTACGAAGCAAGTTCGTTCCCGCCTCATCCACCTCACAGTACGTTTGCACTCCCTGGGCGCTCATCTGTGCATTGCAGTGCGTATCTTCAGTTTTAAAGCGCTCCTCCTGGCGCTCCCGTGCCTGTACGACCCGTTGGCGAACAGTCGACGACGTCTCTCCGCCTCGTTCAGCACTCATCTCTTCAAAGTCCACGGGAGCTACCTCCACGTGCAAGTCAATCCGGTCCATCAGTGGACCACTAATCTTTCCAAGGTAGCGCTGAACTTGGGCAGGAGTGCATACACACTCTCGTTTTGGATCGTTCAGGTGCCCACACGGGCATGGATTCATAGAGGCAACGAGCATAAACCGTGCCGGATACGTCACAGTGGACTGGGCCCGGCTAATGGTAATCTGTCCTTCTTCCATCGGCTGCCGGAGCACTTCCAGTACCCGGCGTTGAAATTCCGGCAGTTCGTCGAGAAAGAGCACGCCGTTGTGGGCCAGCGAAATCTCTCCTGGCGAAGGGTGTGCCCCACCCCCACACAGCCCTGCATCCGAGATGGTGTGGTGTGGGGCTCGGAAAGGCCGTGTCGCCAACAGGCCGTGCTCGCTCTGAAGCTCTCCACTGACTGAATGGATCTTCGTTGTTTCCAGGGCCTCGTCCGACGACAATGGTGGAAGAATGGTCGGCACGCGACGGGCAAGCATGGTTTTGCCCGAACCTGGCGGTCCAATCATGAGCGCGTTGTGACCACCAGCCGCCGCCACTTCCAGCGCTCGCTTCACATTCTCCTGGCCCCGCACGTCGCTCAAATCACGAGTATATTGTCCAGCCCGGTCGTAAATCGCCTCAAGGTCATTCGTGTGGGGGGATGGGGTTGATGCCCCATCGGGCTCCTTCAGAATGTCGAAGGCGTCCGTGATCGTTCCAACCGGGTAAACCGTTAGCCCTTCGACGACGGCAGCCTCAGCAGCATTTTCGTCCGGTACTAACACCCCCTCACATCCCTCCTCTCGCGCCTTCATGGCCATGGGCAGCACCCCATTCACGGGTCGAACCGTTCCGTCGAGTGCCAGCTCCCCGGTGAGCCAAAACCGATCAAGAACCGATTCCTCGACGAGATCCGTGCTCGCAGCCACCCACCCTACAGCCATTGGCAAATCAAATGCCGCACTTTCTTTCGGGACGTCGGCTGGAGCGAGGTTGATCGTGATGCGCCCCCATTCAACCGGAATGCCGTTGTTTTCGAGGGCGGCGCGCACGCGATCAAAGCTCTCACGAACAGCCGCGCGGGGCAACCCGACGACGGATAGGCCCCGCATTCCTGAGGCAACGTTCGTTTCAATCTCGACAGGCAGCGCATCCACGCCATGAGTCGCACTGCTCCAAACCTGACTTAGCATGAGATGTGTGAGGAAGAAAGCATAGAAAAGGACGCCGATCGGGATTCGTAGACACACAAATCCCCCGTCCTATAACGTGCTCATGGGAGAGGCATGGAGTTCAAACACACTCATGAACGTTTTGCCCTCACTCCGCGTCTCCCTCCTCAGTTGTCGATTGGGATCCTATCGATCTTGCCCAAAGAGGCGACACCTCTTGTTCCTCTACACCGGCCAGGAAGCGAGAAATGCGGTCGTGTTGCCGGCGCGCATCGTGGTAGCCAATGTCCAACAACCGATCAATATACGCCGGTTCGAAGAGAAGAACGCTCAACCAATCTGGACTTTCCGTCTCTCGCGTCCCAAGTCCAGTCGTGAGAAATTGAAAAGCGCTGGGGATTTCTCTCTCATAGTCCCGAGCCAGCCGACCAAGATCGACCGAGGGACGGAGCTGTAGAAAATCGACCGGGCGCATCCCATGCCGCTTCTGCGGCGGCAGCTCCTCGACAAGCTTATTCACGCGTTCGAGCGTCACGGCATCCTGGTCGAGCGCATCAATAAACACGGAGTTCATGAGAATTCCGATGATTTGAGCAGCGGGTGGGTAGCCTCGGACGGCAGGTTCGTCGGCCTCGGAGCGGCTGCGCTGATACCGATTCGAAATGCCAAGAATACGGTCAGCTCCAAGATGGATGGCGGGCGCCAGGGGAGCGGAGAGCCGGATGCTCCCATCTCCATACCATGCATCCCCGATCCGAACGGCGGGGAAGACGAGGGGGATCGCGGTCGAAGCCATAACATGATTCACCGTGAGGTCGTCGTGTACGCTGACTCGTTCCGGTCGCTCCCAGACATCGAAGTCCTGTCCCTCCACCCACGTCACCGTTTGGCCGGTCCCATAATTCGTTGTGACGACCGCGAGGGCCTGAAGCCGACCTTCGTTCAGATTCTGTCGGACGCCCGTCAGCTTACCATCGGGCGCCTCCAGCCGATCACAGAGATAGTTCCAGAGGGGAGTCGTGTTGAGAAGACCGTGCGTGTGTCGCACGTCTGCAGACGAGAGGTCTTCTTTCTCGGGCGCCTGCTGCTGGAGAAGACCCCATAACAAACTAAACCCCGACTCGACCTCGACGATGTTCTTCAGCTCCAGGCCACTCCAACTGTCGACGAGATGGGAGGTCGTCTCCCGAAACGAACTCGTGTGATTCCCAAGATGGGCAGCGTTAATGGCCCCTGCCGAAATGCCTGTCAATATAGGAAAATACGCTCCCGGAAATGCTTCGGACATGTACCGTAGAACCCCTGCCTGGTATGCCGAGCGTGCACCGCCCCCACTGAGCACAAGTGCATAGGTAGGAGCATCCCCGGATGATTGGAAGAATCCCTTAAGCTTTCGAAAAACCCGCTGGACCACCGACACTGGACGTCTCTGAGGTGTACGATTCACACCAAACATGAACGCTGTCTGGCAGAACTGCAATCCATTGCGTGGGGTGCCCCCCTCCCACAGACACTCGATCATACCTCTCCCACTTCCTCCCCCACGGAGCCGCGCGCATCGTCAAGCGCCGATGCGCAACACTCGTAGAACTTCTTCCCTTTCGTTCCGATCCCACTGCGACCATGAAGCGCATTCTTTTCCTGTTTCTTGACGGCGTCGGCCTGGGCCCAGGAGGGCCCGAAAACCCGTTTTCGACCCACAGCGGCGAAGCATTTCACCAGCTCGCCGGTGGCCAGTCCTGGGTGCAGCCCTTTCATGAAAAGACCGAGCCCACTCATCTCGTTCACTCTCTCGACGCAACCCTCGGCGTCGATGGCCTTCCCCAAAGCGGCACGGGACAGGCCAGCCTTATGACGGGCGTGAACTGCGCACAGCACGTCGGTCGACATTTCGGTCCCTATCCCCATTCGGATACCCACGAGATCCTTGATCACGCAAATCTTTTCCACAAGGTTCGATCCCTCTTTCCCCAACGTAAAGCTCCCACTTCCTTCGCGAATGCCTATCCCCCCCAGTTCTTCAACGCGACTCGTCGTCGTTCGACCGTCACAACATACTGCTGCAAGTCTGCGGACGTGGAAATTCGGAATGTTACCGCCTTGCGTGAGGGACGTGCTCTGCCAGCAGACCTCACCGGCACAGTCTGGAAAGAACTCCTACAGCTGGAGGTACCCAATCGCACACTTACAGAAGCCGCCCAGATTTTGGCGTCAACCACCCGTCAGCACGCCTTTACTTTATTCGAGTACTTTTTGACCGACAAAGTGGGACACAAGCGGATCGACACGCCGCCCGCGACTCTCCTAACGGATCTGAATGCGTTTCTGGAGCCCCTCCTCGACGCCCTCGATCCTGATCAGGAGACACTACTTATTACGAGCGACCACGGCAACCTCGAAGACACGTCTCATACCCAACACACCCGTAATCCGGTCCCGCTCTTCGTCTACGGGTGGGCCGCCCCTTACTTCGAGGGTGCTACCGACTTGGCCGACGTCACGCCGGGCATCGTTCGGGCACTCCGCTAGACGACCGTGCCCAACCAGACCGACTACTCGGACGCCGACGAGGCCGCTTGAACGTCGCCGGATGCTCCCTCGCCTGTAATCTCCTTCACAATTCGGGTGGCCCCGTACATGTCGTCCAGAGCTTCAAGGATCCCGCGCACATCGACCGAGATCGCCCGCCCTTTCCGATCCCGATATAAATATTCATTCGGGAGAGCCTCCATGTTGCTATCAAAAACGACTCCTACAATTTCAAGGTCTTTATTGAGGAGAGGAGACCCTGAGCTTCCGCCTGAAATATCATTCGTGGAAGCCAAGTTTAGTGGGGTTTCCAAATCAAACGAATCGGGCGGCGTGATCCACCGATCCGGAAGCGTCCAATCATCACGGCCGTGCGAATAGTAGCGATCGTACAGGCCGTAGAAGTTGGTATAGGCCGGTGCAACTGTTCCATTGTAGGAGTAGCCCTTGACCACGCCATCCGAAAGGCGCAGAGTAAACGACGCCTCGGGGGGGATGCTCGATCCGTAGATAGCAAGCCGGGCCTTTGAGAGTCGTCGATTCATATTTTTCTCCGTCTGACGGATGTCTTCCATCTGCCGGTTCGTATTCAGGAAGAGAGGCGCGAGGGCTTCAATAACGGGCACCGACGGATCTTTGCTCTTCAAGTACCCCTTATCCAGCAAGTTTGAGAACTTGGTAGAGTCCATGAGGGCGCTGTTCTCGACAAGGCTGTCCGCTAACTCCTCCGGCGACTGCTTCTTGAGCAAGCCTTGGACCGTCGGATGGTTCGGGCCGAACGCACTTCGAATTTCTTCTAAGTGGGCCGTGAGGAATACCTTTTCAAGCTCAGGTGGCCAGTTGATAATCTTCTCGCCGTCGGATCGAATATCCTGCACTCGATCTGGACGAGCCCCTCGCGTTCGGAGAAAGTCATAGTAGTATCCGTGAGTGGCTCGCGCGAGGATTCGGGACCCGACATCCACATTTGCGAACGTCAAAAAGGCCCGTTGTTTGTCGGCCAAAATGCGCTTCGATTTTTGGAGCTGTTCGATCTGTCCAATCGCCTGCGTGTACTTGCTCAGGGAATCCACAGAGGCAATCGTATCCCGTAGACTTCGGAGAGCTTTTGCCCGACGCGCGATCAGATATGAGTCCTGTAACCCCCTTAGCTTTCCCTGAATGCTTTTGATGGAGTTTCCAATCGAAAAGAATGTATTTTCCAGGCCGTATTTTGCTGCCGTTTCCGGATTTTCAGCGATATAGGATTGAAGCAGATTCCGGCGGTCCCGAAACACCTCAAGCCGGTGAGGTAGCTGATAATCCCGCTTGTATTTCCATTGCGACACCATCTCGAGCCGGCTCGTCGACCCCGGATTCCCGACTACAAAAACCGGGTCGCCTCGCTCCGCCCCCCCCGGCTCCCAGGAAAAGTGATGCTTTGGACGAAGCGGCGCCCCGTCCTTTGCGTACACCCGGAAGAAGGCCACGTCCAGCGAGAACCGCGGATAGGTAAAGTTATCAGTCTCTCCCCCGAAGTAGCCCACCTGGAGTTCGGGCGCCATGACGAGACGAACATCCTCGTACCGGCGATAAGTATAGGCTGAATACTTCGCGCCGTGGTAAAGCCCGACAATTTCGACACGGAGACGCTGATCCTTCTTTTTGACCTTCTGCGTCATCACCTGTTCGAGGCTCTCAATCCGCTGCTGGCGCGTGCCGCCGCGTGCGCCCCTGGCTCCCGTCACCCGCGCCGTCACGTCCTCCATCTTCACAAGCTGATCGACATGGAGGTTGGGGACCGCACGTTCAGCGCCAAGCGAATCGGCATAGTACCCGTTTTCGAGAAGCGTCTCCCCCGTCTTCTGCACCCGTGAGATAACATCACGGGCGCAGTGATGATTGGTCATGACCAGTCCCTTCGCCGACACAAACGAGGCCGAGCAGTTCTCCCCAAACCGCAGCGCGGCTCGTTGTGCCTTGCCAACCCATTGAGAATCGGCCGATACGTCATACGCCGACTGGAAATAGTCCCTTGGTACTTCATTGAGTGGCCACTGCTTGCCTCGATCAAATCGCCCCACCTGAACGGTATCGTAGCCGGTCGGCAGGGCAATAGACGTGGAGATCTCTCCCTCCCCAGAGAGCGTGTCGGCCGGACTCATGACCGTATCCGTAGGGGCGGGCGGCCGCTCATCGACCGTCACGGTCTGGCGCGGGGTTCCACACCCGCCCAACATGAGCAATCCAGCAAAAACAAGTCCCGCCCCCCAGTACAAAAGCGTTCGCATAAACGAATTCAGGTTGTAGATAAATAAGTCAGGCAGTGCAGGCGCGAATTCACTGCGACGTCGGTTCGCCCGTCATTTCCTGCACGAGCCGATTGGCGTCATATACAGAGGATAGGCCTTCGAGCACACCGCGAATGTCCACGGCAACTGCCCGCATTCGGCGCGGCAAGAACAGATACTCCCCAGCGGCGCTCTGTACGTTCCCGTCAAATACGATCCCCACGAGCTGGAGCGACCTGTTCAGGAGGGGTCCGCCGTAGGCTCCACCGCCCATATCTGTACTGGCCGCCGTCACGAGCGGCACAGAACGCTCAACTGAAGCAGGAGGAGACTGCCATCGATCCGGAAGCGTGGTCTCTTGGGTCCGGCGAGCAGCAGAGTGCTGCCCATAGAGCCCGTAGAAGGTGGTAAAAGAAGGGGCCACAGTTCCGTTGTAGGGATAGCCCTGGATTCGCCCATCCGCAATCCGGAGCGCTCGGTTCGTCGGGAGTGCAACAGGTCGATCGGCAACCTGATGACGAATCCGAGCGAGAGAATCGGTCAGCTGCTTCTCCCGCGTCACGAGACTCGACCAGTCGTCTAAAAAGCTCGCATACTGGTCGTAGAAAGCCGAAGCGAGCTTGATCGCGGGGTCGTCCTCGGGAAGCTCCCCCTTTTGAATACTGGCACGTGCTTTCTCGGACTCCGAAAACCGGGATGCGTCGACGAAAGATGCCGCAGGACCTAGATCGTCCAGCGTAGGCATCAACGTGCTGTCGGTCTCGAGATTTTCACGGAGGCGCTCGACGTGCGCCGCCAGTGCTTCTGCATCAAGGGATCGGGGCTGTGATGGGATCGACTGAAGCACCGAGTCGACCGCTGTGGACGAAAGCTCCTCGGTTTGGGTCCGATACGCGAGCAGAGCCCGCTGGAGCGTCGACGAGCCTTGCTCGGGATGCATGAGCATCCAGAAAGCCTGGTATCGATTGGTCAGTTGCCGCTTCTCGACCTGAAGTGCCGCAAGCCGATCGATCAATCCGCCTGCTTCGGTCTTCTCCGTGGTGTCTGACGCCTGGGTCTGTCGCAGCTGCTGGTCCCGCTTCCGAAGACGATCCATCACGAACTCATTGTGCAGTGCCTCAAGCCGAGCACGGGCGTGGCGGAGGGTCGCCCGGCCTTCTGACAGTTGCTCTGTCCATCGTCCCGCACTCGATGCCGTGTCGACATACTGTTCAAGCTGGGTCGTCCAGGTCTCCAGCGCCGCGGTTCGAGCGGGAAGCTGCACGTCGCGGCGGAACGCCAACTGGTGGTGGGTCTCGTTGCGCTGAGTGGTCGAAGGATGGCTCACAGCAAACACAGCATCGCCTGGCCGCGTGCCCTGCGCTCGTACTTCGAAGTGCTGAGGGGTCTGAAGGGGCGTGTCGTCGGTGAAGAGACGCAGCGCGGCCACATCCCAGGCGTGCTGCGGATAAGTAAGCGGCTCTCCCAAGCCCCCGAGAACCGTGACCGCCCGGTCGGGAAGAAAGGCGAGCCGTACGTCCTCGATACGCCGATACGTGTAGGCAATAAAGCGTGTGCCCCCCGCTTCCGGTACCACTTCAACCCGATGATCAGTGGGCGCCTTCTCTTGCAACTGTTCCTGCACCTGTTTTCGCCCTGCCCCCTGCTCCGAGTCGACCTGCGCAGTCACGTCGTCGACCTCAACGACTCGTTCGGCGGACAACCCCGTCAAGGGGCGTTCCTGTCCCGGCGTCCTCGTGTGGACTGACGCGGCCTGCGCCGAATCCGACTCCATGGAGAGAAAGGGTCGTACACATCGGGCGGCCGTGAGCACGAGTCCCTTCGGGGAGACCAGGGCCCCCGAACAGTTTGGAAGTCGGACCGTCCCGAGTCGGGCGTGGCGAAGCCCTCGTTCGTCGGCCTGCACGTCATACTGTTCTTTGAAATAATCGAGCGGCGGCTGTGCCATGGACCACATCCGTCCTCGGTCAAACTCCCCCGTAAGAACCGTATCCGGCTCGACGAGGGGCCCGAAGCGAGGCACGCTCCGATCCTGCGCCTCAGCGGGGCGCGGGTGAACAGTGCTAAGACTGAGGAGGGGTATTAATAAACCCAGCCAAAGGATACAGGCACGCGAGGAGACCATCAGCAGAACGGTCGGGGGACCATTCGATCAGACAGAGGGTGGGACGCAAGTCAATTAGTAGGCTGTACTGTCGGGTCGGCGGCGGGATCCACGGAACCTGAAGGTCCTTCTCCAATAGGAGTGTGCCGTTTCTCGAACGCTCGAACATTGAGAGAGGCGAGCGTGGCGGAATTTGGTAGACGCGCGAGACTTAGGATCTCGTGGAGGTCTTCCTCCGTGGGGGTTCGAGTCCC
>CAZTDC010000044.1:0-14445 GCA_964612165.1 uncultured Salinivenus sp. | reverse complement strand
TTCGGCTGGCGAAACCAGGCCGAGCAAGAACCTGCGGCGTGTGTGAAAGAACGATCGTGTGAGCGCCAATCAACCTAGAAGCCCGCCCCAAGAAAACCAATGCCTTCATCGGGCTTTTTCCAAACACCGGAATGGGAATGGCTCCCGCGCGGCGGCGACGGGCCAATTTTTCGGCCTATTCTTCTGGATCAGACCCTGTCTCTTTCCGCCGTGAGGACGAGTCGGGCTCGACTGGGTCGGACGTCTCCAATTCAGACGACGCACCGCCCGTTGGGTCCTGAAGCGTGTCCTGAGCTTCACTGGTGACGATGATTTCGAGGTCTGAACGCGCTTCAGCAGAGCATCGCGCTCCTGCTCCACTTGATTAAGCCGTTCCCGAAGAGATTGTATATTTTTCTCATCCTCCTGTGCAGAAGTCCCCAATTCTTGCTGTTTGGCTCGAAATTTGAGTGCCTCTTTATGCCCTTATGCCCGAAAGCGGGGGCCAGAAACGAGAGAAGCAAAACAAGTGTGGCCGGGGACACAAGAGACGAGGCGGCTTATCCTTGATGTGTTCTCGGTAAGATTACATCAACCTGTAGGTGTCCCCGTCCGCGTTGCGAACGTTTTCCCCCACCCAAACGACGAAAGAATGAAGGCACGGAGGTTTTGTAACGGGTGAGCGGAGAAACTCGTCCACTGCAGAACAGCCGAAAGAGACCCTGCTTCGGCTGGGTCTGTTAGACCAGCTTCCGTCGACACGCCGTCCCCCGAGGACCCCGAGGACGTCTCAAGGACATCATCACGTCGTTCACGATTTTCCCTTCCCACCCGATGAACGAAGGGATTTTCCGGCGAATTATTCCGAGAAGCACGAAGCCTCACGCGAGACGGCTCGTGTGGAGCGTCCTCGTTCTTATGGTCGTCGTGGGGGCGGATGCAGAAATCGTACGAGCGACGCTCGTCCAATCCGTCGATTCGGTCACGTCCACGGACGCGGAGCCGATTGCTCAGGTCCGGCGGGACGCGGATGAGGACTACGTGCCCGATCGAGTAGGAGACACAGTGACGGTTCGGGGGCGCACGGCCATGCAGCCGAACGTGTACATCAACGGGCGACTGATCTTCGTCCAGGACGAAACGGCTGGAATTGCCGTGCTCCTCCCAGACATCCCCTCGGTGAAGCGGGGCGACAGTCTCCGGGTGCGCGGCACTGTCAAACACAAAGATGGCCTCACGCAACTGCACGCTCTCGACTACACGCGCATCGATGCCCCCTCGCGACCGCCGACGCCCATTCCGCTCACCGTGTCGGCCGCCCACGCGGACACCTATGAGGGCCAGCTCGTCCGCGTTCAGGGACAAGTTGTCGCCAATCGGTCGAATGACGGCGGGCGATACCTGCTCCTCAAAGGCATCGCGGAGGATGCCTCCACCCGACTGGGCGTGTTTGTGCCGAACCGCCGTACGGACGCGATTCCGCTCCACGATTACGAGCAGGACAGCGAGGTTACGGTGACGGGAGTGCTCAGCCAGCACGACTATTCGGCCCCGTATAGCGGCTACTATCAGATTCTTCCTCGTGACGAGAACGATCTATCGATGGTCGGCCTCGTGTCGACCCACTACCAGACGATTATCCTCCTTCTCGTGACAGGGGGCCTTTTGGCGATCATCGTCGTCTTTACTCTCCGCGCAGCGGTACGGCGTCGAACCGAGCAGCTCGCCGAGAGCCGAGCCCGGTTTCGCCGACTGGCGGAAGCGACGTTTGAAGGCATCATTATCCACGAAGACGGCGAAATTCTCGACGTCAACCGTGCGCTCATCGACATGGTTGGATACGAGCGGGACGACCTCGTCGGACAAGCGTTCTCCGACGTGCTTTCCGAATCGACGCAGGAGTTGAATCCCGACCCCGACTCGGCCGACCACGACCCCGGCTCCGAAGACACCTATGAGGCGGTCATGGTGCGGAAGGACGGATCCACTTTTCCGGCCGAGATTGAGGAGAAGGTGGTGGACGTCACGGACCGTCAGGTGCGCGTCGCGGCCATCCGCAACGTCACGGCGCGCAAAAAGTGGGAGACGGAAATCCTCCTGGCCAAGGAAAAGGCAGAGCAAATGTCGCGGCTCAAGTCGAGCCTCCTGAACAATATGAGCCACGAGCTCCGAACCCCCATCACCAGCATTATCGGGTACGCAGAGCTCATCATGAACGAGCCGGAACGCGACCACTCCGAGTTTGCGGCTCGAATCCACCAAAGCGGCGAGCGGCTGTCGCGCACCCTGCAGTCTGTCCTCGAAATGGCACAAATCGAGTCGGGAAGCCTTAACGTGCAGCCCTACGACGTGGACGTCATGTCGCTGGTTCGCGAGGTCGTTGAGGAGCATCGGCCAATGGCCCGCCGATCAAATCTTTCGCTTGAGGTAGGAGACGCAATCCCTGGCACGACTCTTTACACCGATCGATCACTGATGCATCGGATCCTGAGCAACCTCGTCCACAACGCGATCAAGTTTACAGATGAGGGAGCCGTCCGAATCGACGTCGAACCGGCCGATCGCGGCGTTCGGTTTGCGGTGTCCGATCCGGGCATCGGCATTGATCCGTCCTTTCGGCAACACCTCTTTGAACCGTTCAAGCAGGAGTCGCAGGGGCGCTCCCGCACCCACGAGGGCACCGGATTGGGCCTCGCCCTCACAAAACGCATGGTCAAACTGCTCGGGGGACGCATCGAGGTTGAGAGCGCGAAGGGGGAGGGAAGCACCTTCGTCGTGGAGGTGCCGCCCGTCGTGCCCACCGACGAGACCGAAACGCCCCTGAAGGAGACGGAGACCATAGAAGCGGAAACAGTATGACAGGCGCCCAGCCCTCGTCCCTACGTCTCTACTGGGCGCGTTGCGGGGCCAGCAGATAGAGCACCGCCATGCGCAGGGCCACGCCGTTGGTGACCTGGCTGAGGATGATGGCGCGCTCGTGGTCGACCACCTCGTTGGCCAGCTCGACGCCCCGGTTCACCGGTCCCGGATGCATGATGAGGAGGTCCGGATGGCGGCGCAGATGCTCCGGCGTGATGCCGAACTGCATGTGGTACTCGCGAATGCTGGGAAAGAGCCCCTCGTCCTGGCGCTCCATCTGAATGCGCAGCGCCATGGCGATGTCACAGTCCGCCAGCGCCTCATCGATTTCCGTCGTCGTGCGCACGTCCATCGCCTCGGCCATCTGCACGGGCAGCATCGTCGCGGGGCCGCAGAGCGTAACGTTGGCCCCGAGCGTGGTAAGGGCCTGCACGTTCGAGCGGGCCACGCGGCTGTGCGTAATGTCGCCGATAATCGAGACGTTCAGCCCCTCGAACGTCTCGATGTGTTCTCGCATCGTGAGCACGTCGAGCAGGGCCTGCGTGGGGTGAGCATGGGCCCCGTCGCCGGCGTTCAGGATGACGCTGTCGGTGCAGCGGGCCAGGAAGTGCGGCGCCCCGGGCGAGCTGTGGCGAAGCACCACCACGTCCACCTTCATCGCCTCCACATTGCGGGCCGTATCCTTGAGCGTCTCGCCCTTCTTGACCGACGAGCCGGACTTGGACAGGCTCACCGTCTCGGCCGAAAGACGACCGGCGGCGAGGCCGAACGAGAGCTTCGTGCGCGTGGACGGCTCGAAGAACAGACTGGCGACGGTCGTGCCCTGCAGCGTGGGCACCTGGCGGACGGGCCGGTCCAGCACGGCCCGAAACTCCTGGGCTGTATCGAGGATGTGGGTCAGTTCTTCGGCACTGTAGGTCGAGAGATCGAGCAGATGACGATGCTGCAGCGGCGTCGACGCCTCTTCAGCAAGTGAGTCGTGCGATTCGGCCATGGGCGGGTCCAGTTGACGGACAGAGACGAGCGGAGAGAAACAGAGCAGCGGGAGCCTCAGCGCGCAGGACCGTCTTCGCCCTCCGATGGGGGCGCTTCAACGAGCCAAACCCCGTCCTCATCGTCGATCTCTTCGACCTGGACGCGAACCTCTTCGTTAGGGAGGGTCGGCACCTCGCGGCCCACCACGTCGGTGGCGATGGGGAGCTCCCGGTGGCCGCGGTCGACGATCGCAAGAAAATGGACGGACGCGGGACGCCCCAGGTCCATTAGCGCATCGAGGGCCGCGCGGCCCGTTCGGCCCGTAAACACCACGTCGTCAACGAGGACGATGTGCCGATCCGAGACGTTGAACGGGATGTGGGTCTCCTGGATGTCGGGCTGCTCCAGCCGCATCCGCACGTCGTCGCGGTACATGGTGACGTCGAGCATCCCTACGGGAAGATCAATCCCCTCCTGCTCTTCAATCCGACGCTGCAGGCGACGGGCGAGGTACACGCCGCGCGTCTGCATCCCCACGATAGCGAACTGCTCCGCAGGCGACGGATCGTCCGGATCCACAAGCTCCAGAATCTGCTGCGCCATGCGGTCGAGCGTCCGCTCCAGGTCACGTGCAGTCATGAGATGGGCCTTGATGCGGTCCTCGGACTCCATGTGTTCGATGGCGGTTTTTGAGGATCGATGGTCGAATGGGAACCCCTCCCGTCAACGGCATCGGCGATCAATGCGGCCCTTGATCTTCGCCATTCGACAGTTCACAAGGAACCGAATACGACAGAAACTTTCTAACCAGAACCTGACAGGACGAGGGGTCCCCGTGGTTGGGTGCGCTCAGGGGCTGCTCTGTCGGGGGCGCGCCCAGATAATCCGTCCGTCGGGGCGATTGGGAAAAGAGAAGTGAGCGTCCCTCGGGCTTTTGTACCATTTTCTCATGCGGGTGGTGATGTCCCTCTGAGAGTTCCAGCGCCGTTTGTCCGGAAGTGGCCGATCGGGCAGAGGCGTGCGCAGCCCTCTCCCCTCCCCCCCCGACCGGCAGCCCGGACACAAACGCGGGATCGGCTTCCGGGCTTTTCTCGAACCCAGTCGAACCGACGATGATCAAGCTCGAAGACGTAACCGTCAAGTTCGGGGACGAGGCCCTCTTCGACGACCTGTCGTGGACGATCACCCCGGAGTCGCATCGCATTGGGCTCGTGGGGCCGAACGGAGCCGGCAAGACGACGCTCCTCAAGGTCATGTCGGAGCAGATGACGCCGGACAGCGGGCGGGTGACACGGGAAGGGGTCTCGGTGGGCTACCTGGAGCAGGACGTGCAGGAGCTGCCGGAGGACCGGTCGGTGCGAGAAGAGGCCCTCCGCGCCTTCGACGACGTACTGGCGCTGGAGGAGAAAGAGAAAAACATTACCGAGCGCCTCAACGACACCGATCACGAAAGCCAAGAGCACCAGAAGCTCCTCGACAAGCTGCACCGGGTCCAGGAAGCCCTCAATAAGCACGACTCACAGCGCATCCGACCCCGGACCGAAGCCGCGCTTACCGGCCTCGGCTTTGACCCCGACGAGCTCGACCGTCCGCTCCGCACCTTCTCGGGGGGCTGGCGCATGCGAGCGGCCCTGGCGCGCCTCCTCCCGCGGGAGCCCGACGTGCTGCTCCTGGACGAGCCCACCAATCACCTCGACATTGAAAGCATCGACTGGCTGGAGGGCTACCTGGAGACGTATCCCGGCGCCGTCATTCTCGTGAGCCACGACCGCTCCGTGCTCGACCGCATGGTGCACTCCATCGCCGAGATTGCGCGCGGACGGCTCCTCCACTACGACGGCAACTACTCCGACTACCTAGAGGCCCGCGAGGAACGCTACGAGCGCTGGCGACGCGAGTACGAGAACCAGCAGAAGCGCATCAAGGAGATCAAGGAGTTCATCTCCAAGTTTCGCTACAACGCCTCCCGCGCCAGCCAGGTACAGAGCCGGATCAAGAAGCTGGAGCGGATGGACCGGATTCCCCCGCCGCCCGACGACAGCCCCACGATCAGCTTCCGATTTCCGGACCCGCCCCGCTCCGGCCGCGTCGTGATGGAGCTCTCTTCCTTCAGCAAGACCTACGACACCGAAACGGGACCCGAGCGCGTGTTCACCGACGCCGGGCCGCTCACCATTGAGCGGGGGGATAAAATCGCAATGGTGGGTCCAAACGGGGCCGGTAAGTCGACCCTCGCCCGCATCCTGCGCGGCGTAGAGCCGTTCGAGGGCGAGCGGGAGCTGGGCCACAAGGTCAACATGTCGTTCTACGCGCAGCACCAGGCCGACATGCTCGACCCCGACCAGACGGTCTTCGACGCCGTTCGGGACGTGGCCCCCGACCGCCCCCGGACTGAGCTTCGCAACCTGCTCGGCACCTTCCTCTTCACCGACGATGAGGCCTTCAAGTCGGTAAGCGTTCTCTCCGGCGGGGAAAAGAGCCGGGTGGCCCTTGCCCGCACCCTGCTCTCTACGGCCAACTTCCTCATCCTCGACGAGCCCACCAATCACCTCGACATCCAGTCGAAGGACGTGCTCATCGAGGCCCTGCAGCAGTACGAGGGCACGTTCGTCCTCGTGAGCCACGACCGCTACGTGCTCGACGCCGTGGCCGAGAAGGTCTGGCGGATTGGGGGCGGAACGGTGCGCACCTTCCTCGGCAACTACTCCGACTTTCGCTGGCAGGTGGAAGAGGGATCGGCCCGTCCCCTCGAAGGCACGACCGCCGCCGCAACGGCGGAAGACGCGGCCGCTCCCGCCAACGCCTCCCAGAACGGTCAGGATCAGACCGACACGACCGAAGAGGAACCGTCCTCTCCCTCCTCGACCGGCCCCACCGACGGGCGCTTTGCGGACCTCAACTCTTACCAGCTCAAGCAGAAGTTGGAGGAGACGGAGGAAAAAATTATGGAGATTGAGGAGCGTCAGGAAGAGCTGGAAGACGCGATGGCCGACCCCGAGGCCTACGACGGCGACGGCGGACGAGCCCGTGAGCTCTCCGACGAGTACAATGCGTTGAAGCGGGAGCTCTCCTCGCTGTACGAGACCTGGGAGGCCCTCACCGAACACGTCATGGCCCTCGAAGACTGACCAGCGTGGATTTTGGGAACGGGGTGCGAACAAAGGCCATCCCTCTCCTCCTTTCCATACGTCCTCGACTGCCCGCCCGTTGTCGCCCGACCGCATGCGGCCCGCTTCATCTCATTTATTCCTCGCCGCCCTCGTCGTGCTTGGGCTGCTGGCAGGCGGAGCGCTGTCATCGGCACACGCTCAGATCGAGGAGTTGCCTCGTCCGGACAGCGCCCATGCCGCCTCGTTCGGGGTCTCCGTTGCCCTGGGCGACTCGATTGCCGCCGTCGGGGTGAGCGGCGAATCGGTGTGTGGGGACAATGCCGGGGCCGTGTACGTCTACGAGCGCGTCCCAAGACCGCAGTTCGACGCCTGGCGCGTCACCACGCGCCTCACGCCGCGCGACTGTCGACCCGACTCCTTTTTCGGCGAGCGCATTTCCCTGAGCGGATCGCGCCTGCTCGTGGGCGCCTCCAGCGAGCACTTCGCCGACGAGAGCAGTAACGCCGCTTACGTATTCGACCGCGACACAACGGGTGTCTGGCACCAATCAGCCCGCTTCACCGGCATGCCGACGCGGCAGGAAGGCCTCTTCGCAGCGGACATTGCGCTGGACGGCAGTCGAGCGGTCGTAAGTACGTCCGGCAATCCAGACGGAGATTACGGGGGAACCGTGTACGTCTATGACTACGATCCGACTGCAGACGAGTGGACCCGATCCGCCCGCTTCAGGGCCGGACGGGACATGGAGGCCGCGGTGTTTGGGCAAAGCGTGGCTCTGCAGGGGAATCATCTCGCTGTGGCCGCCTCGACGTATTTCCAGCGGGCCCCCGGTGCCGTGTACGTTTTTCGTCGGAGAACGCGTACCGGACAGTGGGAGGAAACGGCGCTTCTTCCAAGCATCGAATCCTTTCTCATCGACGTCGACCTTCACGGATCGAGCCTCATTGTAGGGGAGGACCGAGCCGGCGAAAACAGCTCCGGACGGGCGACCTTCTACACAGCACCGCGCGATCGCACCTGGCAGAAAGTCGCCACGCTTCATCCCTCGCTCCCCTATGAATCCGGCGGGTTTGGGGGGACGGTGTCCCTGGAAGACTCATGGGCACTGGTGACGGGCTACGACGAGCAACTGGACAAGGAAATTAACATCGATCGGGTCGTCTATGTCTTCCGACGACACGACAGCCGCAGGTGGAGGCAGCACACCATCCTCGACATCGGTCAGGTCGACTTTGGGGCAGCGCTCGACCAAAATGGGTCGATGGCCCTCATCAGTTCCGTTCCGGCCGACGAGCCCGGCACCGTATACGTCATCCAACTGCGCTAATTTTTGGTTGGCAAGAACGTGTCCGCCCCCGCTGGATCGTTCCTTCCGCTCAGAACACAGGGGGAGTAGTGAGTTGCAGTTCGTCGACGGCGGTTCAGAAGCGCCCGTCCTGGAACCTTCCGGGTCGGTGTGGTTTTTGCTTCTTTATGCAAATCAAAGAAGCTGACCATTCTCGGATTCGCTTGTTGAGTCCGTTTCAACTCTGGCTTCGCCCCAAGCGTTTGCATTGGCCTGTGAACTCACCCTCTTTCCCGACCGCCGAGACCTGCATTCAGTTACGAGGCGCGATGATTCTCACAGCCGTCTGTGCGCACGGGTAGTGTCCGAGCCAACGAGCCAGATGCTCGAAAGCGGAACGGGGCTAGCATCGAGCTGTCTTCGGATAGAGCGTTTCCTGCATGGAGCACTGCGCTACGACACGATCTATTGCAATTCTCGTCGGATTCCTTCTCCTGCTCGGGAGTCGAATCTGTATCGAGGACGGGTATGCACAGGCGCTCTCCGCCGACGAGCGGGCGCGCCTTGCCCCCCAACTGCGTCTCGCAGCGGCCCCGACCGCGGTGGCATCCCGGCTCCCGCTGGTTGAACGCGGCGCTTCGCCCACCCAGAAGGGTGGGGCGCAGACGCAATACGGTGTGTTCGTCCGCACGACTGACCTGAAGGCCCTTCAGGAAACCAATCTCCCCGTTCGTGGGGTGGGCACAGATCTCGCGTCCGCCCGCTTAACACCCGAAGAGCTGCGGGCACTGGCACAGAGAGAGGAGGTGACGTATGTCCAGCCCACCCGGACGTACGAACCCATGAACGACGTGGTGCGGGGCGTGACCGGCATTCAGGCCATACAAGAGGGCGTTTTCGGTCGCCAATACACTGGTGAGAACGTGCTCGCCTGCGTCATTGACACAGGAATCGACTGGTCCCACCGAGACTTTCGGGAGATGGACGACTCGACGCGGAGCCGCATTCGCGCGCTCTGGGACCAAACCCTTACCCCCCGCCCCAGCGAGGATTCCCCCGGAGGATTTGGGTACGGGGTCGAGTACACCCGTCGCGACATCGAGGGCGAAATTGACGACACCCCGGACCGCGCCGTGCGGAGTACAGACACCAACGGGCACGGCACGCACGTCGCCGGAACGATTGCCGGCAATGGAGCGGCAGGCCCCGGTCGCACACACCGGGGAATGGCCCCCGAAGCCGACATTGTGGCTGTCAAAACGGACTTCACCGGCGTCGGAATTGCCGACGGCATCCGGTACTGTGGCGGGGTGGCGGAGGCCTCGGATCAGCCGGTCGTCGTCAACCTAAGCCTCGGCACAATGGCCGGCCCGCATGATGGATCGGCGCCCCTTGCGCAGGTGATTTCAGATTTCGTGGGACCGGGCCGCAGCGCCGTGGTGGCGGCCGGCAACGGAGGAGAAAAAAGGCGACACGTGACGCGCTCCCTATCCTCAGGAACTGCGGATAGTCTTCGGATTCGAGTGCCGCGCTACTCACCGGCCGACGGCGCGGAAAATGACGTTGCGTTTCACCTCGATACCTGGATCGACGGGAGTGCGTCTGTGCCAACGACGGTGGTGACGCCGGGCGGAACGACGGTGCCCGTGGCCGCCGACAGCGCCGCTTCGGTACAGACCCCGAACGGCACCGTCGCGTACGAGAATGCTGTGGGGCCGGGCGACGACCGACACGTCGAACTTCTGGTGCACGACGCCGAGCCCCGCACTCCTCCTGTCGAGGGCCGCTGGACGATTGTCATGGAGAACAACGGCTCGGCAGCCAAAACGATGCATGGATGGATGGTCGAAACGACCACAGAGAGCGTCCTCCCCGGAGGCAACCGGCGCTACACGCTCACCACCCCCGCGACGGCCCAGGGCGCCCTTTCCGTCGGCGCCTGGACGCAGCGCGGACACTGGCAGACGACCGAGGGAACCGACGTGTCCACGCCTACCAATCAGCTGGAGAAGACGGCTGCCTTCAGCGGACGCGGTCCTCTGCGCGGGGAGGCCCAGAAACCCGACCTCGTGGCGCCGGGCCAATGGAACGTGTCGGCACGGTCTCGATCCGCGCCTTCACCCAAGCGGGCCCGTCACGGAGAAGGCTACGTGATGCGCCGGGGGACCAGTACGGCTGCGGCGACGGCCACGGGCGCCGTTGCTCTTCTCTTCGAGCAGGCCCCCTCGCTGTCCGCCAGTCGGGCCGTGCGCCTGCTCACGAAGACGGCGGAGCAGACCGACGACGATCGTCCGTGGACGCCCGAACGCGGACACGGGCGCCTCGACCTCTTCCCGGCGATGGCGGAGCTACGGGACGCGACCGTGGCAACACGCACCCTGATGCGGTACGACGCCCCCGCGACCGGAGAGGACCAAACCACGCACACGCTTGGGGGATCGAAAGCGAAGGCGATGGCTGTTCGGTTCACGCCGTCCCGGAGCGGGGTTGTCACTGGATTGTATCTGCATACCGCAGCCGGCCCGGCAAACCAGCTCCGCGATTCGCTCACCGTGGAACTCCGAGCGGACACGGATGGCGTTCCGGGCCGGAAGCTCGGACCGGCCATCCAGGTGGCCCCGGACGCACTTTCCAACCATACGATGAATTTCGTTTCGCTCACAGAGACGGGCGTGGTCGTCCGAAAAGACACCGACTACCACGTCGTGATCGAGCCGGGCACCGAAAGCGGGACCTTGGACCTGATGGGCGAACGTCGGCTGGTAGACGGGCGCTCTTCCGTTCGGCGTGGAGGGAAGTGGAGCTCCTTGTCAGAGAGCGATCTCGCCCTCCGCGTCAGCACCGCCCTGGCGCTGGAGTTACGGACGCCGCAACTGACCGCCCCTCAATCGGCGGCTGTTCTCGACGCCACTGAGCCTGTGACACTGTCGTGGAATGACGTCCCTGAGGCCGAATCGTACACGATTCACGTTTCCCCGTCACGCGATTTCCCCTCTGCTCGCACGGACACGCTCCAGAGTCAGACGCCTTCTGTCGCTCTGACTGATCTTACCCCGAGCACAGCCTACCACTGGCGCGTGCGGGCCGAACGCCTTGACTATGCCGGGTCGTGGTCGTCCAAACGGTCTTTCGTGGCCTACCCGTCGACCATCGACGTAGAGGCATCACGCTCGTTTGGCGCGGCCAACGAGGCGCCCGGCTACCGACTCGTGGCCCTGCCCGGGCAAACCAGCCTGTCTCTCTCGAAGACGGTGGACGGAAAAGCCGGAGAGACCTGGCAGGCGTTCTGGGACACCGGAAGCACGGAGCGCCCACTTGTCGCCTTCGAGAAGACCGCCCGGTTTCGCCTCCGCCCCGGTAACGGCTTTTGGCTTCGCAGTGATAGCCGATGGTCGGTCCAAACGTCCGTCCCCACCGTCTCGCTAAGCGAGGACGGGACCTACGCGATCGAGTTGCACGACGGCTGGAACGTCATCTCAAACCCCTTCGAACTGGACGTGCCGTGGCGCGCCGTCGAAGCTGTTAACGACGGCACCCTCCCTCCGCTCTGGCGCTATTCGGGCTCCTTCGAGCCAACTGCGACGCTCGCCTCGGCGCGAGCGGGAGAGGCCTTCTACTTCCTCAATGACCAGGGCCGCGACGCCCTCCAGATTCCGTACCCGGCCGCCCCGGACACCCCGTCCGCGTCGTCGGGCCCGCCGGATCAACCGTCGGCGCTCGTGCTGTCCACGCATCAGCGGGGCACGCAGACCGCTCGGGTTCGCGTGGGCATTGCTAAGGCAGCAGAGGACGGCCGCGATGCGCTCGACCGCGTTGCGCCGCCTGCCCGCTTTGCCCAAACGACGCTCCATCTTGAGGGAGGCGATACGAACGCCCCGGCTCGTCAACAGCGGCTTGCGGCGGAGTATCGGCCGGCCGAAGCCGATGGGCATACCTTTTCGCTCGTTCTGCGGACCGAATGGGAGGACCCGGTCGAACTTCAGGCCGAGGGGCTCGACGCTTTCGAGGGCAAACAGGTTGTTCTCGTCGATCCGAGTGCGGGGGAAAGCTATGACCTCCGAACCAGCTCGTCGGTGACGATTGAGCCCGAGGACGGCCCCCGCTCCCTTCGACTCCTCGTCGGCAGTTCGGACTACGTGGAGGCCAAGAAAGATGTCGCGCTCCCAAGCGACCTCCAGTTCCTCCCCAATCGCCCCAACCCGTTCCGCGAGCAGACGACGCTCGAATACGTGCTGCCGGATCCGGCGTCGGTGCGGCTGGCCGTCTACGACGTGCTGGGCCGGCAGGTGCGGGTCCTCGTCGACGGCAAGCAGAAGGCGGGACGACACACCGTACAGTGGGACGGGCACGACGAGTCCGGAAAGAAAATGGCGAGTGGCGTCTACCTGGCACGCCTGGTCGTGGGGGGCACGACGAAGGTTCGAAAGATGACCTTCGTTCGCTGAACGAATAGGGCGTTTTGATCGGAGAGGGATTCTTGAACAGGGGACCGTCCGGACGGCAAAAAAACCACACGAGCTTTCCTCGTCCCGATGGAAAAAGCCCCTGTTCTCCGCTACATTTGAACGACGCTGACGACGGTCCTCGCTGCAATTGTTCGACCCCGATGGTTCGATTCCTTCATCTCGCCGACGTGCATCTCGATACGGCCTTCGAGGGCCGCTCGGCTGCACTGCGCGACCACCTGCGCGATGCACTCCGCACCGCTTTTGAGCGCGCCGTTGACTGCGCGGTCGACGAGGACGTGCACGCTGTGCTGCTGGCCGGCGACCTGTTCGACGACGACCGGCTGAGCGTGGCGACCGAGGCTTTTCTCGTCGACCAGGTGCAGCGCCTCGACGACGCCGGCATCGATACGATTTACGTCACCGGCAATCACGACCCGGGAGGCAGCGGCTTTCGGGCCGCCAAGATCGACTGGCCCGACCGCTTCCACTACGTCGACGACCGCTCACCTACGACCATCGAGCTCACGGATTCCGACGGCTCGCCGCGTGCAACGGTTGTGGCGGCCGGGCACGTCGACGCGCACGAAGAAGCCAATCTCGCCGCGCGCTTTCCTGAGGCAGAGGGACCCGAGCCGACGATCGGCCTCCTCCACGCCCACGTCACCTCTGCCACCCAGGTGGATGCGCACGACCGCTATGCCCCCTGCACCACCGAGGACCTGCGGGCGCCGGGCTACGACTACTGGGCCCTTGGCCACATCCACACGCGACAACAAGTGGACGAGGCGGCCAGCGCCTGGTACCCCGGCAACCTGCAGGGCCGCTCGCCCCGCGAGACGGGCGCCCGGGGCGGCCTCCTGGTGACCCTGGCGGCGGACACCGAGCCGGACGTGGAGTTCCGATCGTTTGCCCCTACGCGCTGGGAGCACTTGACCCTCGACACGCTCGAGGACGTGGAGACCGTCCAGGCCCTCGTCCAAACAGCCCAACGTGCACACAAGGAAACGACTCCGGCCAACACGTCGGTCACCGACTGGCTCCTGCGCGTCACGCTTCGCGGGCCCTGTCCGATGGCCGACGAGCTCTCTACCGCCGACCAGGTCGAGGAGCTCGAGCAGGTCCTCGCCGAACGACTGGCTGCCCGCGACGTCGAGGTACGGACGCGCTCGCTCGTGCCCCCCGTTGATCCGGACGAGTACCGCGACGAGACCCACCTGGCCGGCGAAGTACTCGACCTGCTCGACCGCGTCCGCACGAACGACGAAGCGCTCGACGCTGTGGCCCCCGACGTGCTCGCCGGCCTCTCCGACGACGATCCGGAAACCCGCCGCGCCTACCTCCGCTCCCTGCTTGAAGGCCTCGACCGGGAGGCCGTGGCTCGATTGCTGGACGGGTACGAGGACGGCAGTTAGGCCTGCTGGAGGAGTCCCCCGCTCTTTTTGATTGACGTGCTCGGAAGCGTGCATGTGAGCGGTCAGGAGATGGGTAGATCCGTCTCTATCGCGTCGGTCATGCGTACGCCCACACTCAGATACTCACACACGCCCACACTCTCAACACGTGTCCATCCGAATCGAATCCTGCGAAATTGACGCCTTCGGGCCGCTGCTGGACCTGGAGCTCGACGCCCTCGACCATCCGGCCGTCGTGCTGCAAGGCCGCAACGAGTCCGGCAAATCGGCCTTCTTTCACTTTCTGCAGACCATGTTCTACGGCATCTACCCCACGGATGCGAGCAACCACCTCTACGCGCCCCGCGACGGCCAGCCGCTCGGAGGCACGCTCGACT
>CAZTDC010000043.1:0-14463 GCA_964612165.1 uncultured Salinivenus sp. | reverse complement strand
AGCTGTCGGCCCCGAGCGACGGCGAGACCTACTACTACGTGGTGGTGCCGATCGATGGGGTGGGCAACGAGGGGGACCCCTCCAACGAGGCGTCTGCTACTGCCGACGCAACGAGCCCCTCGATTAGCGACGGGTCTGTTGCCCCCAACAACAGCTACGTGGAGGTTATCTTCAGTGAGGGCGTGTATACGGATGGCAGTGGCACCAGTCCGCTGTCCAAGGGGGATCTTGCCCTGACGTTTAACTCAAACGGGGGGTCGGCGTCGGATGCCTCGATCGAGAGCTTGACTGACACTACCGGGAGTAACCTGACAGGAGGAGAAGATACTGTTCGGGTGCAGATCAGCCTCACCGATGGGCCGGCCAGCGGCGAGGAGACCGTTGAGATTGAGCCGAAAGACGGCTCGTCGATCTACGATGGCGCTGGTAATGCGATGGGCTCGGGCGAGACGACCGGAACGCTTTCGCTTAACGACCGGGAGCGCCCGACCGTCGTGAGTGCGACGACGTTTGACCGAAACAAAAATGGAAAGGTCGACTCGGCGAACGTGGTCTTCTCGGAGCGGGTCGACCCAGGGTCCCTCGGGCCGGACGGCTATGAGATTGGCGGAACGACGGTCGAGGACATCAGCTCCGGACCGACCGACGACGATACGATTCACGTTCGAATCACGACCGACGCCAATGAGGTCGCCGGGACCAACGCGAAGGAGGTGACCTACGTGAAGAGCAATGCTTCGACCAAAACGACCGACCAGGCGGGCAATAAGCTGGCCGACGTGACGGAGGGAGATGTTTCCGAGATCGATAAGGCGGCCCCGGTCCTTCGTTCGGCAACGACCGCCGACGCCGACGGAAATGGGCAGATCGACGAGATCGAGCTGACGTACTGGGAGGCGATCGAGGTGACCGATGGGGATGGAAGCGATAAGCTACCGGGGTACTCAGTCGATGGGTACGACATTGAAGCGGCCGACTATGGAACCTCGGACACGACCTCCAGCCTGACGCTTCAGCTCGTGGAGAGCGGGTCGGCAGACACCGACGCAACCCCGACGGTAGCCTATGATCAGGACGCAACTGGAACGAAGACGATCGCCGATACCACCGGCAACGAGCAGGTCGACGGGGATAGCCAGACGGCGACCGATGGGGCCCCGCCGGTGGGCATGCCGGCCCCGGTGGCGACAGCGGTGAGTGACGGAAACATTGAACTGACCTGGGACGACCTCGACAAAACCGCGATCTACTCGCTTCAACGCTCCACCTCGCAAGGAGGGCCGTACAGCGAAGACACGACCATCACCGACGATAACAGCGCCAGTTACAGCTACCTCGACGACGAGAGTGGAAAGCTGTCGGCCCCGAGCGACGGCGAGACCTACTACTACGTGGTGGTGCCGATCGATGGAGTCGGCAATGAGGGAGACCAATCCAGCGAGGCGTTCGCCACCGCCGACGCAACCCCCCCGGCGAACTTAACGCTGGAGCGCCCGACAGACTCCACGTTTCGGCAGTCCAGCCAGTCCCTCGACGTCGACTACAGCTACGATGAGACGCGCCCGGACACGACGACAATCCAGTTTGCGGACGGAAACGGCAACACGGCCTCCTTCGGAGTCGATGACAGCGGGTACGCAGGAGATGGAAGTTCGAAAACGGCGACGATCGACCTGGAGAATCCGAAGACGGGGGACCTAACGACGGAAGGGACCTACGACTTGATGATTACGTCAACCGACTCGGCGGGCAACAGCACCACGACCACCGGAAGCAATCGGCTTACGATCGACAACACCGCGCCGCAGCTTCAAACGGCCGTGATTGAAGCCGACAGCCTCTTCCTCGTCTACGACGAGATCCTGGATGCCGGCTCGGTGCCGGATCCGAGTGACTTTGACGTGACGGTTAACGGATCCTCCGAATCGCTCGCTTCGACGGACATCACCACCGACACGGCGCTCGTGGAACTGAGCGCAGAGGTGTTGGCAGGAGACGACGTGAGCGTCGCCTACACAGCGGGCAGTACGCCGATCCAGGACCGTGCCCAAAATCAAAAGAGCACTCTTGTGCAGTCGGTTACGAACAACACCGAGGACACGACCCCGCCCACGATTAGCGCGATTTCCGACACGACTATCAAGGAAGACAAGTCGACCGGCGAGCGAGCCTTCACGGTAGACGACAACTTGACCGATCCATCGGACCTGATCGTGTCGGCAGGCTCAGACAATCAGGATCTGGTTCCGAACGATAGCCTTGCGCTGGGGGGAAGCGGGATGGATCGGACGATCACCGCGACGCCAATGGCCGACTCGAACGGGACGACGACCGTCACGGTCACCGTCGAGGACGAGAAAGGACTGATCAACGACACCTCCTTTGCCCTCAAGGTCGATTCTGTCAATGACCCGCCGACCCTCACCGGCCTTCCCGACACGACGACAACCGACGAGGACCAGACGACTGATGTCAATTTCGAGGTCGATGACGTAGAGACCGATCCCTCGGAGTTGGACGTCACGGCGAGTTCGGACAATCAGGATCTCGTGCCCGATGATAGCCTCGATCTTGGCGGGAGCGGTATCGGCCGGACGATCACAGCCACCCCGAAAGCCGACTCCTTCGGCACGGCCACCATCACAGTGGCGGTCACGGACACGGTGAAAGCTGGCGACGAGCCGGAACGGACCACCGATACGACCTTCGTTCTCGAGGTTCAATCCGTAAACGATCCGCCCGTCATCAGCGCAATCGCCGACACGACCATCGACGAGGATAATTCGACCGGAAAGCGGGCCTTCACTGTGGAGGACGTGGAGACGGCGGCGACGGACTTGACCCTCTCGGCGACCTCGGACGATCAGTCTCTCGTGCCGGATGACAGCCTTACCCTCGGCGGGAGCGGCACCGACCGCACGATCACTGCCACACCGGCGCCTGACGCCAACGGATCGGCCACCATCGAGGTCATTGCCGACGACGGCACCGACCAAACGACTGAGGCTTTCCTGCTGACGGTCGAGCCGGTCAACGATGCTCCGGTCATTGAGAACAACGAGCCTCTTCCTACTCGGCAGGGCGCCCTTCGTACCATTGAGGACCAGGACCTCTTGACGACCGACCTGGAGAGTGGGCCGGCAGAGCTCGTCTACACTGTGGACGCCTCGAATGAGCCGACCGAAGGCCGGCTGGTGGTAGATGGGGACTCAGGAGCCAGTAGCTTCACCCAACAGCAGATTAACGACGGCGATGTACAGTACGAAGACACCACGGAGACGACCAGCGACGATGACTTCGACTTTGTGGTGACCGACCAGGGGGGAAGCGGAACGGATGCACAGTCACAGTCGGGAACCTTCGAGATTGAAGTCACGACGAACTCGCCGCCGACCGCCCGGCCGGACACGTTCGCCACGGACGAGGATCAGACGCTTGCAATTACGGATCCGGACAACGGCGTGCTTGCCAATGACACCGATGCGGACCGCGATCCCCTGAGTGCCGAGCTTTTGGAGGACGTGACGGACGGGACCCTGACGCTGGAGCTGGATGGCACCTTCGAGTATGACCCCGACCCCAATTTCAACGGAACCGACCGTTTCACCTATCGCGCTCGCGATGGCGTGACGTCCGACACGGCGGAAGTTCTGCTGAAAGTCCGTGCGGTCAACGACACGCCGAGGGTGGCAACCAATGCCGGTCTAGGGCTCGACGAAGGCGGGGCTGCATCGATTGAGCAGGGGAATCTAGAGGTGACGGATGTGGAGAGCGGCCCGTCGGCGCTGACCTACGACCTCGTGTCGATTCCCTCGAACGGGGTCTTGACGCTGGGCGGCGACACGCTCGGCACCGACAGCACCTTCACGCAGACGAACGTGAACGACGGATCGCTGTCCTACGCCCACGACGGATCGGAGACGACCCGCGACAGCCTCGTCTTCATCGCAACCGACGAGGCGGGCGTATCGACCGACACAACGACATTCTCCATTTCAATCACTCCAGTCAACGATCCGCCAGCGATTACGACCAACGAGGGACGGACGGTTGTCGAAGGGGCCGACAGTGTCCTGACGGCAGATCACCTGGCAGCGACGGACGTGGAGAGCGGCCCCGCGGATTTGACCTATACGGTCGAATCGGCCCCCATCAACGGCACGCTTCGGAGGGGAACCACGACCTTGACCTCGGGGGACACCTTCACGCAGGCGGACGTAAACGACGGATCGTTGTCCTACGCCCACGACGGATCGGAGACAACCAGCGACAGCCTTGACGTTGTCGTGACCGATGGCGGAGGGGCATCCACAGACGTTGCGACGTTCTCCATTTCGATCACTCCGGTCAACGACGCGCCGGCAGTGACAAGCAACGACGGATTAACGCTCGAAGAAGGGCGTGTGGACACGGTTCAAACGGCCATCCTTGAAACAACGGATCCAGACGACGCTCCTTCGAATCTGACGTACAACATTACGTCGCCCTCCTCAAGTGGAGCGTTGACGCTGAGCGGCGACACGCTCGGGACCGACAGCACCTTCACACAGGCGGAGATCGATGACGAGAAACTCGCTTACGCCCACGACGGATCGGAGACGGGAAGCGATGGCTTTGTGTTTTTCGTGACGGACGATGAAGGGGCCGCAACCGATACGACAACATTTGCGATTTCCATCACCCTGGTCAATGAAACACCCGTCGCCTCGAACGACCAGTATGCCACGGACGAGGACCAGACGATCGTGGTTTCCGATTCGGCCGATGGTGTGCTTGGCAATGACAGCGACCTGGACGGCGATCCCCTGGCGGCGTCTGTTGTGACCACGCCATCGAATGGGGAATTGCTCGCGTTGAATGGAAATGGTACCTTTGAATACAAACCGGCCCCCAACTTCAACGGGACGGATCGCTTTGAGTACGAGGCTGGCGATCCAGCCGGTTCCGCAGACACGGCGACCGTCGAGTTCACGGTTCGCGCGGTCAACGACACACCGACCGTAGCCACCAATGCCCCGCTGCAACTCGATGAAGGAGCGGCTGCCCCGATCGAGCCGGAGAACCTGGAGGTGACCGACGTGGAGAGCGGTCCGTCGGCGCTGACTTACGACCTCGTGTCGATTCCGTCGAACGGGGTGTTGACGCTGAACGGTGACACGCTCGGGACCGACAGCACCTTCACCCAGGCGAGCATCAATAACGGGCAGTTTGCCTACGCCCACGACGGATCGGAGACGACCAGCGATGCCTTCGACTTTGTCGCCACCGACGAGGTTGGAGCCCCGATCGATACAGCAACCTTCTCGATCTCGGTTACCCCCGTCAACGACCCGCCGAGGATCACGACCAATGCCGGACTGACGCTCGACGAAAACACGACGAAAACGATCACGACATCCGAACTGAGTGTCACCGACGTGGACGACGAGGCCTCGGCGCTAACCTATACGGTCACCACACTACCCACGGAGGGTCGGCTGGTGGTGGAGGAAAACGCAGGAGCGACAAGCTTTACTCAACAGCAGATTGAGGATGAGGACGTGCAGTACGAGCACACTGCTGAAGAGGAAGGCAAAGACAGCTTTACGTTTGAATTTGAAGATGACGCTGGGGCGGGGGGAACGGGTCGGACGTTCGAGATCACCGCACGAAAGGTAAATAACCCGCCCACGACCGCCGATGAAGAGTACGTCGTCGATCCGGGCGATACGCTCACCGTGCAGGACTCGACCAATGGCGTGCTCGCCAACGACAGCGACCCGGACGGGGACCCGCTGGAGGCGTCCCTCGAAAGTGGACCGGAAAATGGCACCGTGACGCTGAATGCCGACGGCACGTTCGAGTACACGCCCGACGAGGGCTTCAACGGCATGGACGACCCGTTCACGTACACGGCGCTGGATGGAGATGAGGGCGCGACCCAGGGCACGGCGGAGATTCAAGTTCGGCCGACGCAAACCACGATGACGGCCTCGCGCACGTTCCCCAACCCGAGTCAGCAGCGGAGCTTCCGTCTCGTGGCCCTGCCGGGAGCCTCGGACACGCCGCTCTCGTCTACCCTTTCGGGGAAGCGGGGGAAGGACTGGCGGGCCTTCCGGGAAAATGGGCAGAGCGGGGGCCAGCCTGCCAATCGGGAGCGATGCAGCGAGAGCGCCTCCTGTCGCCTGGAGGCCGGAACGGGCTATTGGCTGGTCTCCAACAATTCCTGGACGTTCGAGGAGTCCCTCGAAACGGTCTCCCTCGAGCCCGGCTCAATCGCCACGCGTCCGGTGTACCGCGTGCCCCTGCAGGACGGGTGGAACATCGTGTCGAACCCGGTCGAGCAAGACATCTCTTGGAGTGCCGTTCAAAACGCAAGCGGGACCAACCAGCAGCTTTATCGCTGGGACGGGAGCGGAAGCTGGAACACAACCGAAACATTTGCCTCCGCCACAGAAGGAGAGGCCTACTACTTCAGGGACGATGAGATCGACGAGCTCGTTCTACCCTTCCCGGGACTGTCTCCTCGATCGCGGTCTGCCTCTGAGAAGAAGCAGGTCTCCGATTCTACCCTGACCCTTCACGTCCTGAAGGACCGGGACACTGTCTCGACCGTTCGGGCGGGCATTCGGACAGAGGCCGATGCCGGCTTGGACCGCACGGACCTCCATGCCCCACCCGGCTACTTCGAAACGGTCTCCCTGCGCCTCTTCGAACGCGAGGACGACCGCCAGTACACCCTCGCGGCTGAGAATGTGCCGCCGGTTCAGGATGGGCGAGTATTCGATCTGCGGCTGCAGGCCCCCTCCGACCAGGTCCTGACTGTGGCGCCCGAGGACGCCGACGCCTTCCCAGTCGAGCAGGTGGCCCTCGTCCACGAGCCGACGGGACGTTCTTACAATCTCCGGGCCGACTCGTCGTTCACGATCGTCCCGCATTCGTCAACGACGAGCTACCGCCTGCTGGTGGGAACGGAGCGCTTCGTTCAGGAAAAACGAAAGGAAATTGCTCCGCCGGAGCTCAAGCTTCTGCCCAACTATCCGAATCCGTTCCGCCAGGCCACCACCATCGAGTATTCCCTCCCGGACCGTCAGGAGGTGCGTCTTGAGGTCTATGACGTGTTGGGCCGCCGCGTTAGCGTGCTCGTCGACGAGACGCAGCGGGCTGGCTTCCACCAGATCCGGTGGCGGGTTGGCAACGGTTCGTCCGTGGCGAGCGGGGTGTACTTTGTTCGATTACGGACCGACACCGCGACCAAAACTGAACGTGTCGTCGTCGTTCAATAGCGCACCGACCCGGGCCGCTTCCTCCGACATCTTTGGTTCCTAGGCGAAACGTTTGCTCCTATGACGTTCTCGACGAAATCGACCGCGTTTGTCGTGCTCCTGATTCTCATCGGCGGGCTGAGTGTCGATCCGGCGATGGGACAGCGGGTCGAAGGAGATCCCCAGGGAGAGGTGACGCGGGTTGACGGGGATACTCTTTACGTACGGCTTGCCGACTCCATCACCGTTGATGCGGGAGTGGTGGGGCGTGTCGTCGAGGAACGGGTCGTGAATAACGAGACCGTACAGCTCTCTTTTGCGGTGATGTCGGTCCAACGGGTAGATCGCCCGGTAAACGACGCCTGGGTGGCGGCCTGTCAGATTACGCGGCGGAGCCGAAATCTCGAGCCGGGCGACCAGGTTCAGTTCAATTCCGTGTCGCCGCGGCCCCGCCTCACCGTTCGCACCGAGCCCTCGGGGGCGAGGGTTTCCGTGGACGGGACGGAAGCCGGCACAACTCCTTTGGAGGGATCCGTTGAGCGAGGGTCGCACGAGGTGACAATAACGCTGAAGGGCTATGAGTCGGTTACGCGCACGTTCTCGGTCGGACCCGGGGAGACGGCACGCATCCAGGATACTCTCCAGACTGCAATTGGCACGCTGACGGTGACCTCCCTTCCGGACAGTGCCATCGTCCAGTTGGGCGACCAAACGCTGGGACAGACGCCGCTCTCGACGGAGGTGCAAGAAGGAACCTATACGCTGCGAGTGTCGAGGACAGGCTATCTCCCCGACGAGCGCAGCGTGACCATTCAGAGCGACACCGAGAAAGAAGTGAACGTGCCCATGAAGCGACCTCTCCAGGTGACCCCTGCCGATCAGCAGGATAACGAGGTGGCCAACGTGAAGGTCGACCGGGAGGGGGATCGGCTCATCGTCACGTACAATCTCGTCGGGAACGACGATAGCTACACGGTGGAGCTCCTGCTCTCGACCAACGACGGCGAAACCTTCGAGCCGCTTCCAAAGACCCTCGCAGGGGCGATTGGGGAGGAGGTCACGCCCGGAAAGGAGAAGCAGATCGTGTGGGCTGCCACGGAGGACTTTCCCGAGGGATTTACGGGTTCAGAGAACCGCCTCCGCGTCTCCGTTGAGCCGGAAGGCGGCGGGCTCTACTGGATCATCGGCAGCGTCCTCACCGCTGGGGCCGGAGCGACGGCCGCGGCTGTGCTCGGGGTCTTTGGGGGGGAAAGTGGAAGCAACCTCCCGAATTCTCCACCCCCAGCCCCGAACTGAGGGAAGTCGTTTCCTCTGAGAGGGGATTCCTTGCGTCCAGATGATCGCCCTTCCTACCTGCGGTCCCCCCCACCGGAATCGTCGAGGTACGTATCCTCTTCGCCGGAGTCGTCAAGATACGTGTCGTCACTGGACTCGTCGAGGTAGGTCCCTTCGCCGTCCTCTCCTCCTGCCCAGTACGCGGTGACGTATTCCGCATGGTCGTAGCGGTCGTTGTCGCGCCCAATGTAGCAGTACTGCTTGTGCTCCCGGGCCCACTGGATGGCCTGCCGGACCTCTCCGCGTGTGGCGAGCGTGAAGAGGCGCTTGCTTCCGTCGGTGACCACAAATCCGCCCCCCGTCTTTTCGGAGCGAAGTCGATCCTGATCGTAGGAGTGGCAATCGGTCGGCGGTGGCATCTCGACATCCACGTCGGAGCGGCCCTTCCAGTATTCTACGACCTCGCCCTTTCCACTGTCTCGGCCGATGAAGCAATGTTGCTCGTGCCGGGCAGCGATCGCGGCCATCCGCTCAGCGGCCGTCCGGCTGGCGGCCTTCGCCAGGCGATGCTTGCCGTCGGTCACGACAAAGACTCCCCGTCCCTCGTCCACGACCTGCACCTTCTCCGACTGAATGGGGACACAATCCTCGGGGGAAACGGACGACGTGCTGGCCCCTTCAGCGGATTGAAAACCGCCCATGCCTAGCCCCCATCCGAGGACGAGAATGATCGTTATCCAGGAGGAGTGATTCGAGAGGAGACGACCCGGTTTCCTTGCGAGTAGAGTTGTCATGGCAGAAATGATCAACGATGCGACGAGATACGAGCACGAATTTCCATCAGAGAAGCTGGGTGTTTGTAAGAGGAGGCCTTCATAAAAGATTCGACGGAGTGGCCGAACGACGAACCGCCTCCCGTCTGCTCTACTCAGCTGTGTCCGGCACGCGCAGTTGCTCGGCGTCGGTGATGACCGCCCGGCCCATCAGTACGCTGCTGAGCATGCTCGTGAGGCCGCCCGCAGCAAAGATCATGGCCATGATGACGAACTGGTAGAGAGCGGCGTAGATGGGATTGTCGCCCGCCAGGATCATCCCGGCCATGATGCCGGGAATCCACACCCAGCCGAGGCTCTTCAGCGAGTCGACGACCGGGATGAGGGCGGCGCGCACGCTACCCCGCACGTGGGAGGCCAGTACGCGCTGCGGCGGGCCGCCCAAAGCGAGCCCCGCCTCGATCACGTCCCGATTGCTCCGGAGCTCCTCCTTGAAGCGGTCGAGCGCAAGGCCGTTGATCTTCATCGCGTTGGCGATCACCATGCTGCCGATGGGGACGAGGCTGCGGACGGTGGCCTCGATGGCGCCGGCTGCCGTCATTAGGACGATGGTGGAGCCTGCGCCCACTCCGATGGACAGAAACGAGATCCACGTGACCCGCGGCAGGCCTTCCCCTCGCTGCTTCGAGATCCAGGTGGCCCCGCCTACCATGCCCAGCAGGATGAGTGCGCTCCACGCCAGTGGGACGGTGAGGAGCACGCCGATGAGCAGGCCCATCGCCACCACCTGCACGAAGCCGCGCACGAACGCGACACCCAGCTCCGACTCCAGTGCCAGCTTGCGCCAGCGTGAGAGCGCCACGACGACCAGAGCCAGCAGCGTAGCCGCTCCCACCTGCACGAGGCCCTTTAGCACGACGGGCTCCTGGGCGCGGGCGAGTACGTCGGTGAGGGTAGGCCAGAGAGACATGACAGCGGTTTGCTCTGAGCAAGCGGGTTCGATGAAAGGAGATCACGCTCACCGAAAAGTACCTGTTGGTCGCTGGTGGCTGCCGCAAAAGACGACCGTGGTCCGGCGTCTTAGGACCGAGAGCATAAAGCTAGTCGGCAACGACCTTCCCAGTCGCTCCCCGTCGCACAACTCGCCCCTCTTCCAGCCGAATGCCCCGCGTCCCCAGCCGGCGGGCGCGATCGGCGTCGTGGGTGACGAGGACGGCGGTGAGCGAGTAGGCGGCCATCACGTCTGCCAGGAGCGACTCGACCCGCTCGGCCGCGGCCGCGTCGAGGCTCGAGGCCGGCTCGTCGAGCAGTACGACGTTTGGGTCGTTGAAGAGGGTGCGGGCGATGGCGACCCGCTGGGCCTCCCCGCCAGACAGTGAGTTGGCCTTGCGGTCGTGGAAGCCCGCCAGTCCAAGCCGATCCAGGAGCTCCTGCATGCGATCGGGGTCGACCGGCGCCTCGCGAAGGCGCGGTCCCCACGTCACGTTCTCGGCCACGGTGCCCTCGATGAGGGCGGGCTGCTGCGGCACGAGGCCCACGCGCTGCCGCACGGCACGAGGCGATAGGGAGCGGTAGTCCGTGCCGTCGAGCAGGACCGTGCCCGACGTGGGCTCGTCCAGGCGGTTGAGGAGCCGGAGCAGGGTCGACTTGCCGGACCCCGACGGGCCGAACACGACGAACACGTCGCCCTCCGCCACGTCGATCGTCACGTCGTTCACGAGGGCCGCATCGTCCACGACGCGCGTGAGATCGCGAGTGGCAAGGGGAACAGGAGCGTCAGCCATGCGGGCGGCACGAGACGATACGAACAGTCAAATGCGGGTCACTCCGCGGCCTGCGTCGAATCGATCGACGAGCAGGGCCACGCAGCCACCTCTTCGCGCGTCAGGTCGTAGCGGGCTGCTCCCGGCACGCGGGACACTTTGTCCTCGCTGTAGGGGTGGATCACCCACTCCCACACCGTTCCCCCGTCCGGCGCGACTTCTACGACGCGCCCGGCCTTCGATTCGACCAGGAGCTTGTTTCCATTGTCCAGTTGTTGCCACTGCCCAAGCGCGTCGGTGTAGAGCGGATCCGAGCGATCGGTCGGAAAGGGCACCCGGACCGAGTCGGTGTGCGGCTGGAGGGAGACGATACGGCTTCCCCCCAGCATTGTCCCCCGATTCGAAAAGTCCATTTGGTTGTCGAAAATACCAATCCACCCCTCGCCCGTGAAGTCCGGATCGTGCTGTCGAATGAAGGCATCGGACGCGTGCCACTTCATCGTCCCCGACGCGGGATCGAACACAAACACCAGGTCGATGCTCCGGAGGGAGGCCACGAGGTCCCCCGCTTCGAACAGGGGGTACTCGTCGGCCATCGAGGGCGGGAGGGGCTCCACGTCGTTGAGGTGCGTGACGTCCCGCGTTCGCGGCTCGCCCGTGCCGACCTGGGGCTGGTACGCTTTCACGATGTAGCGCTCTAGGTCATTCGCGTACAGAAGGTCGAGAACGTTGATCGTTTGGCGCACCGTTCCGTCCGCGCTCACGTTGAGGATTTGATCGAGCCAGACGGGATTGTTGAGGCCGGGAAAGCCCTCGGGATAATGCTCACTTTTTGCCTGGGGCGTCTGGCTCGTGCCCGGGATCCAGAAAGACCCGTCTGCCGCCCGGTGGATCGAGTGGTGCGTGCCCCTCGGCAGTCGCCATTTCACCCGGCCACAGGCGTCCAGCCGGGCCGTGCCGACGTAGTCGACGGTGACCAGCACGTCCCCATTCGGAAAAAGGTGCGCGCCGTGCAGGTTTTTGTCGGTGGGGTCGCCGCGCCGATCCACGGAGTCGGGGAAGAGGGTGGCCCGGTCGATGCGCCAGTCGTGCAGGACCGTTCCCTGGTTGTCGATCAGCCGGAGACCGGTTTCCCATCCATCGTCGTACGGCCAGTACGAGGTGATGAGGGTAAGTCCCGGCTGGACCGCCTCGGGCCGCTCCACCTGAATGCCGCTCCGCTCGTAGACGCGATCGGTGAGCGAGGGATTGTACAGCATCTTGTCGGCCTGGCGCTGGGCCTGCTCCAAAAAGCGGTCGGGAAACCATCCGTGCCACCGGGCCGCCCACCCGTACAACAGGGCGAGGATCACCACGGAGAGCGTAAATCCAATCCGCTCAAGGGAGAAGGTCTTCATCGTCGGGGAGGCGATCAGCGAATCGCCGCGTTTGGCTCAGAGGGGCCTTTCTTGGGGGACTCCGCGGTCGCACCTCTTCGCGGGAATTCCGTTCCGTGACAGTGGCATTCCGGGCTGCCCTTCCCAGAAGATTCGAGGGATGGGACAGACGGGATTGGGACTCGACGGTTCGACGGAGCCGGTTGATTCCGCTTGCCGTCTATCCAATTTTTTTGAAAGGACCCTTCAGCGCGCCCTTTTGTTTTGCTGCCAAGTCCGGTTCCCATGTCCGACTCAATTGCCGACGCCGAGGGACGGGGAATGGGGGAACCGGGCTTCGACCCGCGCGACATCGTTACCCCCCATGCCTTCAAGGTGGACGACGCGCTGCTGGGCACGCTGTGAAAAAGAGGGGCGCGGCGAAAACGTGAGGCGGGCGTCCGTTGAAGGGGGTAGGACGAATCCGGCTTCGGCACGACAGCGACCCGTTTCGATTGGAGGTGGTCTTTTATGATTCGGTACCGTACGCAGCCCGAGGCGCCTCACCTCTTGGTTGAGCTGGACGGAGCGGTTTCCGGCGACGAGGTGCGAGAGGCGTTCGCCGATCTGACAGATGCGCTCTCGACCCTGCCGGACGATTTCGTGATGCTGGCAACCTATCCGACCGTCACCGTCTTCGAGCCCGAGGCCATCGGGCCGCTCTTCTACTACGTCACCCACATCTTCGACGCCAATCCCGGCCTCTGTGTATTCGTGGATGGCGGACAGTCGCCGCACCCCGGCCTCCGCGCCTTTATCCATCAGATTGACTTCGGGGACCAGGTTGCGTTCGTGCGAACGCGGGAGGCGGCCGACGACCGCATTCAGCAGTACCGCCGAGCCCAGGGCTGACGACTGCGCAACCGGGGTCGAGCTGTACTCAAGATGCATTCCCGTCCGCAGACCGAATCGGGAGTGGACGCAAAATGCCAGCGAAAACCGCCGGGGGCATCGAACGAACCGGGGGATCGGGCCGTCCGTTGTTATCGCACTGGCGCTATTTCGACCGATGATCCCCGATGGCATGACGGAGGTTCGTTCCTATCGCGACGTTGACACCCTGGCCGACCGGCTCCGCGAGGAGCCCTACGAGCCGATTCTGCGGACCATCGGGCAGGTGGCCGAGCGTGAGGGCATCGAGGCCTACGCCGTGGGCGGGATGGTGCGCGACGTGCTTCTGGGCCGCTCAACGACCGACCTCGACTTCGTGACTGTGGGGCCCGGCACCGGCATCGAGCTGGCCGAGGCGGTGGCCGACGAGCTCGGCGGCCGCACCGCGCACGTCTATCCCAACTTTGGCACCGCCGCCATCCGCATTCCCATCGAGGAGGCGTTTCCGGAGGGGCACACCGACGACGCGCTCGTCCTGGAGTTCGTCGCTGCGCGCAAGGAGAGCTACCGCTCCGACTCCCGAAAGCCCATCGTGGAAGACGGCACGCTGGAGGACGACCAGTACCGCCGCGACTTCACGGTCAACGCGATGGCGATTCATCTCGCCCCCGACCGGTTCGGGGACCTCATCGACCCGTTCGACGGGCGGCGCGACCTGGAGCGCCAGACGATCGACACGCCGCTCGACCCGGAGGAGACCTTCGAGGACGATCCGCTCCGCATGATCCGGGCCGCCCGCTTTGCCACGCAGCTGGAGTTTCGCGTGTCGGACCGTGTCTTCGAGGCGATGGGAGAAAAGGCTCATCGCGTCGACATTCTCAGCCAGGAGCGCATCACGGAGGAGCTGCACAAGATCCTGGAGGCGGATACCCCCTCCATCGGCTTCAAAATGCTGGAGGCGTCCGGTGTGCTGGAGCACATCATGCCCGAGGTGCAGAACCTGAAGGGCGTAGACGTGGTCGATGGCCGCGACCACAAGGACAATTTCTACCACACGCTGGAGGTAGTGGACAACGTGGCCGAGCGAACGTCCGACCGGCCCGGTCGGGAGACGCGCTGGCTCCGCTGGGCGGCCCTCCTCCACGACATTGCCAAGCCGCAC
>CAZTDC010000042.1:0-14845 GCA_964612165.1 uncultured Salinivenus sp. | reverse complement strand
GGTCGGTGAGGAAGTCGTGGTGCGTGTCCTCCTTCGGGTCGTTGGCCAGTTGGTCGTCGGGGGCCTTTACGGTGACGAAGTGGCCGTTTTCGTCGATCAGAGTGGTACTGCGCATGAGAATCTTCGGGGTTGGACGGTTGGTAGAGGAAGGTAGGAACCACCGGCCATTATGAACGAGCTTCAAAAGTGTATGATACGTGATTCGTGACACGTAAGAGGGGACGGACTTCTAGTATCGCCAGGGTTCACGATTCACGCATCGCTCCACGTTCTCGAAAGGGTATGCACTGTTCCGGGAGTGCAAGCCCACAGATACAGCGCTACTCCTTTTCAATCTCAAGCACGAGTCCGTCTGTGTCGCGGACGAAGAGGCGACCCTTCACCTCTCGATACGAATAATCGGCGGCGTCGAGGCGGGAGCGGAGGGAGTGCCAGTCCCGATCGGAGAGGCGAAAGCCGACGTGGTGGATGGCGCCGCGGCCAGGGACCGACGGATGCTCCATCTCCGGCATTTCGATGAGCTCGATGACCGGGTGCCCGCCCCCGTCGCCGAGCATGGCCCGCTCGCGCCCCTCCCGCACCGGATCGTCCTCAACCGTGCGGAGGGTAAGGCCGAGCAGGTCCACGTAGAAGTTCGTGGCGGCCTCCAGGTCCGTCGTCATGACGGAGGCGTGGTCGAGGCGCACGTCGAGGGCGGACTCGTTGGTCTGTGTGTCGTTGGAGGTCGGAGCCATGGAATCGTCGCTTCGCGGAGAGTGTCTGCGCGAAACCGAATGTATCGGACGGTCAGGGAAGAATATCGAGTGTGGAACGGGTAGAGAGACCGAACGAGCGTGCTTGCAGTAGTCGTTCTCGTCTCTCGCGTGAGGGCGGCCGGAAATCGGCCGATGAGGTCAGAATTCCATCAGGAAGCCGGGGTCGGTTCGGGGTCGGTGCTTGACTGGAAGGTGGACGCGTCGATGTCCAGGCGTTTCATCTTCTTATAGAGGCCCTGTCGGGAAAGACCGAGCACCTCGGCCGAGGCGGTGACCTGCCCGTCGCAGGCGCGCAATACGCGTTCGATGACGGCGGCTTCCGTCTGGGCGAGCACATCGTCCAGCGATTGGTTCGGGTGGAGGATGGCGTCGGGGTCGTCCGCCGGGGGCGTGCTTTGGTCCTTGGCCTCCTCCACGATCGTGTCAAGCAGCACGTCGCGGTCGATGGTGGGGGCCGGCTCGCTGCTGACGTGCACCAGGGCGCGCTCCAGTTCGTTGTGCAATTGGCGCACATTGCCGGGCCAGTCGTACCGAAGAAGGGCCTCCATCGCCGGCTGTGTGATGGACACCATCGTCGAATCGGTGGGCCGGAGGGCGTCCAAAAAGTAGCGAACGAGCAAGGGGATGTCGGCCCGCCGCTCGCGGAGGGGGGGGACGTGCAGAGAGAGCACGCTCATGTATTCCCGAAGAGCGGGCCGAAAGTGGTTGTTGCGCACCTGCTCGTCGAGGTGCTCGGAAGTCGTGGCCAGAACCCGGACGTCGACCGGAACAGCGTCCGTACCCCCTTCCGGGACCGCTTCGCCGGCTTCGAGCAGGTGGAGGAGGGAGGACTGGACGGAGGACGGGAGCGCATCCAGGTCTTCGATCACCAGCGTTCCGCCGTCGGCCTCGTGGACCGCTCCGGGCGTGAGTGTGCCGTCCGAATCGATTGTACCGAAGAGGCGCTCTGCGAGGGGATCTTGCTGCATGCTGGCGCAGGCCACGTGCCGGAGGGGCCCGTCGGCGCGCTCGCTGGTTGCGTGCACGGCCCGAGCCAGGAGTCGTTTTCCAGCACCCCCTTCGCCGGTGATGAGCACTGGACTGTGGCTGGTGCGGATCCGATGCACCTGATCGGCGACGGCCTGCATGGCATCGCTTTCGGCGACGAAGCCATCCACCGGAATGGGACTTGGGGTGGAGCGCTCGTGCGGTTTCTGATGAAGGAGGGCACGCTCCAAGGCCAGGCGCACGAGGGGCTGCCAGTTTTGGATGGTGGTCTTGGCCTTCTGCCAGTCCGAATCGCGAGGGTCGCGCACTTCGGCGCCAAAGACGAGCGTAGGAGGCGAGGTTCGCAGCGGGATCCACTGCACCGGCCCGTCGCTTGGGTCGGGGTCGGGTCCCGATGGAAGTTGAAAGCCGCTGGGGCGCGCCCCACGCTCGTGAACGGGGGATGCAATCCCGTCGTCTGACAACCGGTACACGCCGAGCCAGCGGTTGGGAAGGAGAGGGGCGACGGCCTTCAGCCACGTCTTGGCGACGAGCGGAAGGGAGAGGGACGCCTGCGCGAGCGTCGTCGCGAGTGTCGTTGCCGAGGGGGAGGATGAGGGCTCCGTGTCCGACCGGGACGGGGAGGCTCCGTCCGACGGATTCGTGCGCTCGGTGAGGGCGGCGGCCACCTCTTCTTCCTGTTCGGCCCCGATGGCGTCGAAGGTTGAGCGGGCAGCCGTGGCGAGGGCGTGGGCACGGTCGTCGTCCTCGAGTTGGGCGAGGGCGAGCTGGAGCGACGCGGTGCGGTACCGGTCCTGCATCATCTGTGCCGCCGAGAGGGCAAGCCGGTAGGCGTCGGTCGCCTCGCGAGGGCGGTTCTCGGTCTGGGCGATGGTGCCCTCAGCCGAAAAGCGGAGGACGGCGTAGGGCAGAACGCTGAAGTAGTCGTCGTATTTATCAGCGGCGTCGAGATGAGACCGGGCGGCCTCAAGGTCGGAACGGGCGGTGGCCGTGCGGGCAAGCGTAAGCAGGGTGCGCAGTTGGTTGCCTCGGTGCCCGGTCTCCCGCGCATTCCGGTGGGCCCGCTTCATCCACGTGTATGCTTCATCGAGGTTGTTATTGCGGGCGAGAATTTCTCCCTGGAGAAGCGCGACGTGCGAGCGCTGGAGGCCGTGGGGCAGATGATGGGCTTGCTCGATGAGGTCGTCGAGCAGGTCCTGAGCCCGAGGGAGGTCGTCGCGCCACAGAGCAATTCGGGCGCGGAGGGTTTGGAGGTGGGCCTGGTCTACGGGGTCATCGCGCACCGCGTCCTCCGCCTCGTCGATTACGGAGAGGGCGTCACTCCAGTGGCCGCGGCGCAGCAGGGCCCCGACGTGGGCGTGGTAGGCCGCCAGGAGGGGATAGTGGGTGGGGTTGTCGGCGCGGCGGAGGAGAGCCTCGGCGGTCTCGGCCGTTTCTATGATCGTGGAGGGAGACTGGCCCAGGTCATAGCGCAGGGCGGCCGCGTGGGCGGCTGCGTAGCCCCGGATGCGGCGGTCATTCCAGGTCTTGCCCAGCGACCGGAGGGCATCAACGTGCCGCTCAGCGTCCTCGTACCGGCCCTCAAAACGCAATGCCGGGATGCAGAGTTCATGCCGCCAGCGGTCGATCTGTTTGTCGTTGAGCTTGTCGGCCAGCGCGGTGGCGTCGCGCAGGACCTCTCGCATGAGCGCGTATTCGTCAATTGCAAAGAAGGCCTGCGCCCGGCCCAGCAGGGCCCAGCATCGCCCCCTCGGGTCGTGGATGGACTCGAAGAGCCCATCGGCCTCGTCGAGCAGGCGGAGCGCCCGGAGCGCCTCCCCCGTGTTGCTGTGTCGACGGGCGTGGGCCCAGCCGCGCCAGAGGGCGACCTCCGCTCGGACGCACGTGCACAGGTCACCAACGGTACCGAGCGATGGAAGGAGATCGAGCGCACGCTCCGTATCGTCGCGGTGAGTGACTTCCACTTGCGCACGGAGCGCACGCAGAAGGAGCTGTCCCGTACTGGCGGCCGGGGCGTCCACCGGCTCCAGCAACGGATCAACCATCTGCACCACATCCTCGGCCCGCCCCTCGGCGAGGAGATCTGTGGCCATTGCTATGGTCTGCGCATGCTCCATGGCGAATTCGGAGTTTGGAATGGGGTGTGTGGAGTGGGGGGCAGGGAGGGGGAGATATGATTCCCCACTCCGAATGCCTCATTCCACATTCATCTACATAAAGCCGAGTTCAAGCCGGGCTTCTTCGGACATCATCTGTGGCGAAAAGGGGGGTTCAAACGTCATCTCCAGGTTCACACTCTTAACGCCCTCCGTTTCCCGCACGGCGTCCTCCATCTGGCCGGGCAGGACGCCCGCTGCCGGGCAGTTCGGCGCCGTGAGCGTAATGAGGATGTCAACGTGATTATCCTCTTGAATGTCGATGTGGTAGACGAGCCCAAGGTCGTAGACGTTGACTGGAATCTCTGGATCGTAGATCTCCCGGAGGTTCTCGACGATCCGTTCGTAGAGGTCCTCGTCCGGGGTGTCCTGGACATGGTCGGGGATCGTCTCGGGCAGCTCGATCTCGGTGTTTTCTTTGTCGTCGGGCACGTCGGCGCCACCATCGCCTCCGCCGCCCATACCACCCATCCCGCCCATTCCGCCGGGCATGGCTCCTGAAGGGTTCATGGCGTTACTGTCGTTTGGTTGAGAGGGTCACTATCGGGATGTTCGGGCTCTAACGTTCCCGCCTTCGTCTGGCTCGTGATGCGTGAGGCGTGATGAGTGAAACGTAAGGCATGACGTTGCGAAGTCTCACGTATCACTCATCACGCATCAGTTGCGCTTCGAACCACCACCTCCGAGTTAATCGAGTACGTCGTGTAGAAGTTAGTTTCGAAACCGCCGGGCGCGCTCCCGCATCTCTTCGATCATGGCCTGAAGCCCGTTGTTGCGCTGTGAGCTCAGGTGCTCGTGGAGGCCGATGTCGTCGAGGAAGTCAAAGTCGGCGTCCGCAACGACCTCCGGGGGTTGCTCGTCCACCACACGAATGATGAGGGCGGCAAGACCCTTCGTAATCTTGGCGTTGCTGTCGCCCCGAAAGTGGAGAACATCGTCGTCGTACTCCGCCTCGATCCAGACATCGGACTGGCAACCGTGGACGTACGTGTCGTCCGTCTTGTTGTCCTCCTCAATCAAGGGCATATCGTCGCCCAGCTCGATGAGGTACTCGTACCGCCCCATCCAGTCGTCGAAGAGGGAAAATTCGTCGATGATCTCCTGAGCCCGATCCGAAACGGTGTCGGTTGCTGGCATGGCAGCGTGGTTTTCGTTTTCGGTTTACGTCATCGTTATATACGCAGATTTTGAGTTGAGGGTTTTGCGTTGGGCGGTTCCGTATGAGCGGACGAACGCTCAACGAATGCCCCAGAAACCCTCAACTGCTTTATCCGAGCATCTTCTTCACGCGTCGAAGGCCTTCCACGAGGCGGTCGGCGTCCGCGCGAGTGTTGTAGGCGGCAAAGGAGGCCCGGATGGTGCCGGGCAGTCCGTAGCGTTTCACGAGGGGCTGCGTACAATGGTGTCCGGTACGAACCGCGATGCCGAGTCGGTCGAGGAAGGTGCCGGCGTCGTACGGGTGAATGTCCTCGAACACAAACGAGAGCACACTGGTCTTGTCCGGCGCCGTGCCCACGATACGGATGCCGTCAATGGCCTGCACATGCTCGGTCGCGTATTCGAGCACGTCGTCTTCGTGGGCCTGTACGGCCGTCCAGTCCAGGTCCATTGCATACTCGGCGGCGGTCCCGAGTCCCACCACGCCCGCGATGTGGGGGGTGCCGGCCTCAAACTTGTGTGGCAGGTCGTCGTAGGTCGTGCCGTCGAAGGAGACCTGGTCGATCATGTCGCCGCCGCCCTGATAGGGGGGCATGGCCTCCAGGTGCTCGCGCTTGCCATACAGGATGCCGATGCCCGTGGGACCAAACATCTTGTGTCCGGAGAAGGCGAAGAAGTCGGCGTCGAGGGCCTGCACGTTGACTGGAAGGTGGGGGGCGGACTGAGCCCCGTCCACCACCACCGGCACATCCTGGGCGTGAGCCGCGTCGATCAGGTCCTCAACCGGATTGATTGTGCCCAGCGTATTCGACACGTGCGTCACCGCCACCAGCGCCGTGTCGCCCGTCAAAAACTCGCCGAGCCGATCCATCTCAAGTTCGCCGCGATCCGTGACCGGCAGGACTCGAATCTCAGCCCCGACCTCCTCGGCCAGCATCTGCCAGGGGACGATGTTGGAGTGATGCTCCATCTCCGTGAGGAGAATTTCATCACCCTCCTGCACAACCATCTCCCCGAAGGTGGACGACACAAGGTTTAGTCCCTCGGTCGTGCCCCGCGTGAAGATGATCTGCTCGGTGCTCGGGGCGTTGATGAACTCAGCGATCGATTCTCGAGCCGACTCGTATTCATCGGTCGCGTCCTGGCTGAGCCGGTGCACGCCCCGGTGCACGTTGCTGTTTTCCTCACCATAGTACTGCTCCAACCGATCGATGACCACCGTCGGCTTCTGCGACGTGGCCGCGTTGTCGAGGTAGACGAGCGGCGTGTCGTCGTAGATGTCCTGCTGGAGGGCGGGAAAATCCGCGCGGAAGGCCTCGGCGTTGAACGAGGCCGTGTCGGTCTGAGGCTTGGTCGTCGCGGGCATAGGTTTTTAGTAAGGCTGTATGGAAGTGTGGATGAGTGGAGGCAAAGACGGATGTTCTTCCATACCTTCAGACGCCCATCCTTCCAAACGTTATGAAAAGTAGCCGCCGAAGCGAGTTCGAATCTGGTCGGTCACCTCGTCGCGCAGCGCATCAATCTCCAACTCCTCAAGCACCTCTTCGCAGAAGGCCTGCAACATGAGGATGCGGGCCCGACGCTCCGAGAGGCCGCGGGACCGGAGATAGAAAATTGCCTCTTCGTCCATTTGGCCGGTTGTAGCCCCGTGGCTGCAGACCACGTCGTCGGCGTAAATTTCGAGCTCCGGCTTCGTGTAAATCTGCGCGTCCTTCGTCAGAACGATGGTGTCGTTCTGCTGGTAGGCATCGATCCGCTGCGAGCCGCGCGACACGAACACCTTGCCGTTGAAAACAGCCGTGGACTCATCGTTGAGCACGTGCTTGTAGAGCTCGTTGCTCGTACAGTCCGGCTGGACGTGGTCCATTCGGGTGTGGTTGTCCACGTGCATCTCGTTCTGGCCGACGCAGAGGCCGTAGAGGTTCGACTCGCAGAACGTCCCGTCCGCCTCGATGGTCGCGTTGTTGCGCACGACCTCGCCGCTAAAGGTGACGGTCTTCGTCGAGTAGATACTGTCCTCCTTCTGCTGCGCGGCGCGGGTGTGCACCTGAGAGGCAGAGGGCCCTTCGTCCTGAATAAGGTAGTGGTCCAGGTTGCCCTTCTCGCCGACGAAGGCCTCGCCCACAGTGTTCGTGAACGTGTTGGCGTCGGTGAGGGAATACTGCTTCTCCACGATTTTCGCGATCGAGCCGTCCTCAACCACGAACAGGTGGCGCGGCTGAAGGAAGAGGTCCTCGTTCGTGGCGGTGACGTGGAGGAAGAAAATCGGCTTTTCCACGATGGTACCGGAGGGCACGTACACGAACGCGCCGTCTTGGACGAACGCCGTGTTAAGGGCCGTGAGCGCCTCGTCCTCGAAGTCGGCGTACTTGCCGTAATGCTCTTCGACGACGTTGGGGTGCTCCTTGCCGGCCTGGGCAAGGCTGCTCACGACGACCCCCGGCGGCAATTCGCCGATGTCGGAGAGCGATTCGTCAACCCGGCCGTTGACGAGGACGACACGGTGCGCGTCCATGTCGTCGACCAGGAGCGGCGCAATATCGCGTTCGTCGACCGACGCGTCCTGAGGGCCGAGGGGGAGCGTGTAGGGCCGGTCGATGATCTTCGCGATGTTCGTGTACTTCCACAGCTCCAGGTCATTCGTTGGAATGCCGAGCTGAGAGAAGCGCTCAATGGCGTCCTCCCGCTGCTGAGCAATGGAGGCATTGGTGCCGTTGAGGGCCTGACCGTGGTTGACCTCGAAGGCCGAGATGAACCGGTCTTCAGGGCGAACGTCAGTGTCGAGTGCAGTCGTCATGATGGGCAAAGAGGTTGGATGCGAGAGCGTAGAGGAGGAGGGAGAAAAGGGGGGAGCCCCTGGGACGCCCACAATGGACCTCCCAGGAGGCCGGCGTGCGGCTATGCCGCAGCGGCAGCGGCCGCTTCTTCACGGACCCACTCGTAACCCTTCTCCTCGAGCTTGTTGGCGAGCTCTTTGTCCCCGGATTGCGCAATCTTGCCGTCGAGCATCACGTGCACGCGGTCCGGCTCGATGTATCGCAGGATGCGCTCGTAGTGGGTAATGACGAGGAAGCCGCGATCGTCGTTGCGCAGCTTGTTGACCCCGTCCGCCACGGCTTTGAGTGCATCAATGTCCAGGCCGGAATCCGTCTCGTCGAGAATGGCGAGGCGCGGCTCCAGCATGGCGAGCTGAAAGATCTCATTGCGCTTCTTCTCGCCGCCGGAGAAGCCCTCGTTCACCGAGCGCTTCGTCAGGTCGGCGTCCAGGCCCATCATGTCGGCGCGCTCGCGCATCATCTTGAGGAAGTCGGCGGAAGAGAGCTCGTCCTGGCCGCGCGCCTCGCGGATGGAGTTCACAGACTCCTTCAAGAAGTTTGTCATGCTCACACCGGGAAGCTCAACCGGGTACTGAAAGGCGAGGAAAATCCCTTCCTCTGCCCGCTCCTCCGGTTCAAGCTCCAGCAGGTCCTCGCCGTCGTAGAGAATTTCACCGTCGAGAACTTCGTATTCCTCACGCCCGGCCAGAACGGCGGCCAGCGTGCTCTTGCCGGAACCGTTCGGTCCCATGAGGGCGTGGAGGTCTCCCGTATCGAGCGTCAGGTCCACGCCCTTGAGGATGTGAATGTCTTCGTCTTCGACGCCAACGTGCAGATTTTTGACTTCTAAAAGTGCCATGTCGTGTTCGGTTGTGAGTGGTGCGGTTCGAGAGGGTGTCTCAGTTTCGTAGCGGAATGCCCAAATCGGCTAAGAAGAGCGTGGGAGCATGGGAGCGCGGGAGAGAGCGTATCTGCTCTCCTACTCGCAAGCGCCCGTGCTCCCGTACCTTATCCCACAGAGCCTTCCAGTTCGATGGAGAGGAGTTCTTTGGCCTCCACGGCAAACTCCATCGGGAGCTCCTGCAGGACCTCCTGACAAAAGCCATTAACGATGAGCTTCAGGGCTTCTTCCTCGCCGAGGCCGCGCTGGTGGCAGTAGAACATCTGGTCCTCACCGATCTTCGAGGTCGTGGCCTCGTGCTCGATCTGGGCTGAGGGATTGTTGCTCTCGATGTACGGGTAGGTGTGTGCGCCACAGTCCGGCCCCAGAAGCATCGAGTCACACTGGGAGAAGTTGCGGGCGTTGTCGGCGTTCTTCCCGACTTTCACGAGGCCACGGTAGCTGTTGTCCGCCACGTCGGCCGAGATGCCCTTCGAGATGATGGTGCTCTTCGTGTTCTTGCCGATGTGCTGCATCTTCGTGCCCGTGTCGGCCTGCTGGTGCCCCTTGGTAAAGGCGACCGAGTAGAACTCGCCGACCGAGTCGTCGCCGGCCAGGATGACGGACGGGTACTTCTGCGTGACGGCGGAGCCGGTCTCCAGCTGCGTCCAGCTGATCTTCGAGTTGTCGCCCTTACAGATGCCGCGCTTGGTGACGAGGTTATACACACCGCCTTGGCCCTCCTCGTCGCCCGGGTACCAGTTCTGGATCGTGGAGTACTTGATCTCCGAGTCCTCGTGGGCGATGAGCTCCACCACGGCCGCGTGCAGTTGGTGCTCCTGACGCATCGGGGCCGTGCAGCCTTCCAGGTAGCTTACGTAAGCGCCCGGTTCCGCGACGATGAGCGTGCGCTCAAACTGGCCCGTGCCCTGCTCATTCATGCGGAAGTACGTCGACAGCTCCATCGGGCAGGTGACGCCCTCCGGCACGTAGACGAACGAGCCGTCGCTGAAGACGGCCGAGTTGAGAGCGGCATACAGGTTGTCGGTGTACGGAACGACCGAACCGAGGTGCTCCCGAACAATTTCGGGGTGGTCCTTAGCGGCCTCGCCGAAGGACTTAAAGATGACGCCCTTTTCCTTCAGCTTCTCCTTGAAGGTAGTGGCGACCGAGACGCTGTCCATCACCGCGTCCACGGCCACGCCGGTGAGGGCCTTCTGCTCTTCAAGAGGAATGCCCAGTCGCTCGAACGTTTCCAGGATCTCGTCGGGCACCTCGTCGAGGCTGTCATACTCGGCCTTGCCCTTCGGCGCCGCAAAGTACCGCATGTTCTGGAAGTCGGGCCGTTCGTAGTCGAGGTGGGCCCAGTCCGGATAATGGCCGCTTTCCAGCAGTTGGTCAAAGTAGCGGTACGCCTTCAACCGCCATTCGAGCAGCCATTCCGGTTCGTCTTTCTTATCGGAGATGAAGCGGACAATGTCCTCATTCAGGCCTTTCGGGGCCTTCTCCGATTCGATGTCGGTGTACCAGCCGTGCTCGTACTCCTCGCTGGCTTTTCCTTTTAGGTATTCGGTTTCGGAGGTGCTCATAACGATCCCTCGTGCGTCTCGTGTTTGGATCCGATGCGAGTGGAGTGCCAGTTTGGAATTCGTCGAGGGGCGACAATCGACTTGTTTCCGTGTGTAAACTGGCGTTTACAGTCATTTCTCTGTCAACGTGCGATTACAACCAGGCGGGAAATGCTTCGTTCCTCACCCGTCTCCACAGATCACATCTTCATTGCAAGTTGGCTGGGGCGATCCAAGATGAGGTGCCGTTTCACAGTCGAGGATGTTTGCAGATCGACGGAGTCGAGATCAGAGACTTACGCATCATAAGTTGATCGGTTGTGAGTGGTGCGTTGGGAAGTGCTTTTCCAGGAGGCACAAAGCAGATGGCTTTTCCCTCAGAGTCAAGACAGGTGATTCGCCCTGCGCAGTAGAACCGAGAAACCTTCGTCCGCCGGTCAGGGTACAGCCCATTCCGTTGCTCTTGCTCCGTCACAGCCGTTTTTCCCATGACAATTTCGATGACCGACCGGGCCGTTAACCAGATTCACGAGGTGGCCGGCAACGAAAACGTCGACTTGGGGGATACAATGCTTCGTGTTGCTGTCGTCCCGGGCGGGTGCTCGGGGCTCACCTACGATTTGGGGTGGGACACCACCGTGCAGGACGAAGATACCGTCGAGCAGCACGAGGACATCACGGTGGTGCTCGATAAGAAGAGCCGTCTCTATCTGGATGGATCGGAATTGGACTTTACCGATGGGCTGGACGGCGACGGCTTTCACTTCACCAATCCCCAGGCGACACGCGAATGTGCGTGTGGCGAGTCGTTTGCGCTATAACTTTCTGGGTGGCGTGTAAACAGGTGTTTACACCGATCAGTCACCGATTCTGCGGCGTCTGGTACAGAGTTTTCCCTCGTTAGGACCGATCTTTCTTGTTCGCGCCGGTCCGTATCCATCGTAAGCGATCTCCTTCCAAGATGCCATAGCTGTCGGCGAAGCCGGCGGGGGTTTCGAGAACGTATTTGGCCGGCCCGTTGGAGGGGATCTGGTCGGCGGAGACCGGCTTGGCGTATTTTGCGATGTTTACGATTTGGGAGTCGGCGTTCACGAAAAAGATGTCCAGGGCGACGGGGGTATTGGCCATCCAGAAGTTGCGGTTCCGTTCTTCGTCGAAAGGGAAGAGCATGCCGCTGGTCTCGTTCGGGAAGCCTTCACGCTCCATCATCCCGCGCTCTCGGGCGGAATCTGTTTCGGCAATTTCGAGATCGAGAACGACGAGTGTGTCGCTGTCCTGAATGACGGCGAGGCGGCCTTCGTTGTCGAACGGAATGGTCGTCGTGTCCGATGAAGAAGGCGACGTCTTAGCCTCATCATTTTCGCTCGTGCAGGCCGGGAGAGAGAGGAGAAGAAGGGCGAGGGCAAGGGGGGAGAGAAAGCGCATTGGAACCTGTGGAAAGATGACGAGGGGATGTTCTTGATGGGTCATGAGTCACGAGTCGTTCTGGTGAACGGCCATACCCAGTGATTAGGCTCTACTCATTGTTCTTTGGGGCGGTCCGGGTCCAGCGGATGCGGGTGCTGTCGCTGAGGCCGAACCGGTCGGCGAATCCCGCCCGCACCTCGACGACAAATTTCCGGGGGGCGGCAGGCTCGATATTTTCCTCAGAGAAGGGCGTGGTCCGGCGGACGATGTTGATGACCTGTGAGTCGGGGGCGACGAAGACGATGTCGAGCGGAAGCGGCGTGTTTTTCATCCACATGCCGCCGTCGTTCACCTCGTCGAAGATGAACAGCATGCCGCGGTCATACCCAAGGGACTGCTGGCGCATGAGCCCCCGCTGACGTTCAGGGTCGGAGGCAGCAATTTCGATGGAAATGGTTTTGAGGGTGTCGCCGTTGGGTTCGTAGAACGCGAGTGTGCCCTCTCGAAAGGTCGGCTTCTCAACAGTGTCGCTGTTGTCCTCGGTCGCGCAGCTGGCGCCGAGTCCCAGCACTAAGATCAGTACAGAACAGAGGCGGGTGGTTGTCACGGAGGGCATAAGTCGCGAGTCATGGGTTGATGAGTCGATTTGCACTGATTCTCGAGGGGGTCTGTTATTCTCAAAGAGGGCGTTCCATGTAGACGACGTCGTCGAGGGGATTGTGGTAGTAGGCCGAGCGTTCCTCAAAGCCCAGCGATCGGTACAGCGAGCGGGCCGAGGTCATTGAGGCGACGGTGTCGAGCCGCATGGTGTCGTAGTCAAGCTCGCAGGCAACGTCGAGAATCGCCTCGGCAAGGGCCCGCCCGATGCCGCTTCCCCGGTGCTCCGGCTCCACGTACAGCCGTTTCATCTCACAGACGCCGTCTTCGTCGAGGGGCTGTACCGCCACGACCCCCACGGGTTCGTCGGTGCGTTCGGCCAGAAGAATGGCGCCGGTCGGTGGGGCGTAGGGACCGGGGAGCGCGTCCATCTCCCGCTCAAAATTCTGGAAGTCGAGATCAAAGTCGAGTTCCGACACGTACTCGCGGAAGAGACGGCGGGCGGCGTCGAGATCGGCGTTGCTTGTGGCGCGGTAGATGTGGGCCATGGGGCTGCTCAAGATGCGTCCGACGACGGTGCTGGGATCGAGGGCACAAGAGGGCGATGCAGCGTCCCTCGACTGCTTGGAGGGACCAAGTCCGTACCCTCACGATGGAAGGAGGCGTTCCGTGATGGCGTCTGTCACGAGGCGACCCTGGAGCGTGAGGCGGACGGTGTCCTCCTCGTCGTGAATAAGGTTTTCGTCGATCAGGCGATCCAGCACTTCTTCTTTTTGCGCCCGAAGGTCCAGGCCGTACTGTGTCTGAAGACGATTCAAGTCCAGACCGGTCCGCGTGCGGAGGCGGAGGAGAATGTACTCCTCGGCTAGGGCCGTTTTAGCGAGGGTCTTCCGGTAGGACACGGGCGGGTATCGCTGGCGCAGAAGGTCTGCGTAGCGCTCGATGTCGCTTACGTTGGTCCAGCGACGCGCTCGGTCGGAGCGACTTGGCCACCAGAACGACTCGGCCGACGGCCCGATCCCAAGATAGTTTCCGTGTTCGTAGTAGTTTTTTTGGTGGGCGGACCGGTGCCCGGGTTTTGCGAAGTGGGTGAGTTCGTGTTGTTTGTAGCCTTCCGACTGAAGGAGCGTAATGGCCCGCTTGAGTTGCTTAGCACGCTTCTTTTCAGTATCCGCCTCGTCGGCAGGCGCCTCGGTGATGGTGACGTGCGGCACGCGCATTTCCACAACCTGGCGCAGGGTGGCCTCCCAGGTGTCGAGGGACTGGTGCGGCACGCCGAAGAGGAGGTCCACGGACAACGTCTCGAAGTTGGCCTCCCGGGCGAGCTTGAGGGTTTGGATCGCCTCGGCGGCGGTATGAGGAGCATCGAGGGCTTGGAGTACGTCCGGGAAGAACGACTGCACCGAGAGACTGAGCCGATCGAAGCCCAGACGCTTGAGCCCGTGGATGTAGCGGAGAGAGGCGTCGGCGGGGTTGATTTCGGCGGTGGCTTCCTCGAAGTGGGAGGCGTCGAAGACGTCGAGCAGCGTGGTGAGAATGGCGTGGACGGTGGAGAGGGGCAGGAGGGACGGACGGCCCCCGCCGGCATAGATCGTCCGCATCGGTTCATCGTCCGCGTAGTCCTGGGCGTAGTACCGAAGTTCCTGACACAGGGCCGTCTCAAACTGGGACACGTCCGGATTGTCGGTAACCACGTAGTCGCTTTCGTCAGTCGAGCGGGCGGCTCGCCGAAATGGGACGTGTACGTAGAGGCCAGCCACGGGAGAGAAGGGTTACGACGAAGGTGCTGGGGAGGGTGTGGGCGACGAGGGAGAATGCTCTTTCCAACTTCGAACTTGCACGTGGTCTTTCACAACATCAAGCGACTGGAGAACCACCGACCGGGCGAGCTGATTCAGTCGCTGGTCGTACTCTGGGCTGAGGAGGGCATCGGTCGAGATAGACGTGATCTCGGCGATGGCTCGGTCGTTTTCGAGGGAGGCGATGTCGGCCACCATGCGGTCGATGACGTTGAAGACGATGTCGCTGATTGCGCTTTCGAGAAGGCTGGCAATGGGCCGTCCCACACCGGGAAAAGAAGCGATGGTGCTGATCTCGCGATTCTGGGTAACAGCATCGGAGATGACCTCGTCAAGGTATTCCTGGAAATCGTCCTGTTGACTCCCGTAGGCCACCGCGGTCGCCTCCTGAAATCGGTGGGTAATGGACTGGATGAGGGCCTCGCGCTGTGGTTTGATAACTTCCTTCGTGATACGCTGGCTGACCTTTTCACTTCCCCGAATTTCTTCCTGGAGCCCGTTTATGATCCGCACGGTCACGCGATCGCTGATAATTCCAAGGAGGATGTCGCGGTACTTCACGAACTTGCGGTACGGGTACGTGTCCCGAAGATCGATGAGGCCGATGCGCTGGATCTTCGGGAGCATGGCGATGACGCGCAAGAGCCGCAGCGAGCGAAGGGAGCTCACGGGAATGCAGCCGAGCACGTCGTACCAGTGCACGAACGGGTAGAAGAACCAGC
>CAZTDC010000041.1:2040-14908 GCA_964612165.1 uncultured Salinivenus sp. | reverse complement strand
AGCACGCAGGTTGAGACGCTGGGCGACGGATCGACCGTGCGCCTCGTCGGGCCCGCTACGCTTTCTTATCCGACCGAGGACGCGCAGGCGCCGCGGCGCGTGACGCTTCAGAACGGGCGTGCATTCTTTGACGTGCAGCACCGCGAGGACGCATCCTTCGTGGTTCAGACGCCGACGGCAAGGGCCACCGTGCTCGGCACGCAGTTCGGCGTGTCCGCGCAGGCCGACACCACCGAGGTCATTCTGGCCAGCGGAACCGTTCGGGTCGATGACACAGACGCGGCGGACGACGCGGCGGTCGTGTTGGAACCGGGGCAACACAGCCAGGTGGTGACGGGGGAAGGCCCTACGACGCCGAAATCTCTCGATCTGACGGGGGCGCTTGAGTGGACCGGGCTCTTTGTTTTCCGCTCGATGCCGCTGGAGACCATCGTTGAGCGCCTAAACCGGCAATACGACGCCCAGATCACCGTCGCCGACCCCTTGGCCGATGAGGCGGTGACGGGCACCTTCGAACGCAACCAGCCCGTCGAGGAGGTGCTTGGGGCGCTTGCCGCGACATTGGGTGCGGAGGTGCAAACGGAAGGCGACAACCAGTATCGCATTGTGCCAGCGCCGTAGCCTTCTCTTCTACAAGGAAGCATATACGATCCTGGTATTTCCGAACAGATGGAGACAGTCTCGGTAGAATCCGCTCAGATTTTTCCAGTGGGGAAACACCGGGACCGTCGTGACACGTCACCTGCTTGTCTCCATTCTTCTGATCGGGGGCCTTCTGCTCTTCGGGGGTGACGCCGCCCAAGCGCAGTCGTCCATCCGCATCGATGTCGACGAGGTGTCCCTCCGAGCCGCACTGACCACGGTACGTACGCAGACTGGGCTCGACCTTGTCTACGCCGATCGGCTCGTCGACGACCGTACGGCGTCGTGCACCTACCGGGGGGCCAAGCGGGAAGCGGCGCTCGAGTGCGTGTTGGAGGGCACTGGGCTACAGGCCGAGCGCGTGCGACGCCGGCAATATGTGATTGTCAAGGCCAACCCGTCGTCTGGAGAGGCAGGGTCCAATCGACGTGTGTCGCTCTCTGGCCACGTCGTTGACGGAGAAACGGGCGAGCGCCTTCCCGGGGCGCACGTGTACCTCACCTCTCTGGAGGCGGGCACGACGACCAACCCGGACGGGTATTTCGTCCTGTCGTCGCTTCCGCCTGGGGCATACGACATTCGAGTTTCGTATCTCGGCTATGAAACCCTGGACACGACCCTCGCGGCAGGGGGAAAGCCCGCTCAGATTGTGTTGCCGCCCGCAACCATCGAGTCCGACGGGGTTCTCGTGGAGTCCGGATCCACCAGTGCCGAGCGCGAGTCGCAGCTTCCCGGCATGACGGCCGTGGCGCTCGACCGGCTCGACCGGTTGCCCTCCTTCACCGAGCCCGATCTGTTTCAGGCCTTGCAGTGGACGCCCGGCATCCGCAAGTCCCGTACCTTCAGTGGCGGACTCAGCGTGCGGGGGAGCGATTCGGACCAAAATCTCTACCTGCTCGATGGGGCCCCCGTGTACCATCCGTGGCACGCCTTTAGTCTCATTTCGACCTTCCAGACCGGCACGCTGAAAAACACGAATCTCTACCGCGGCGGATTTCCTGTGGAGTACGGAGGCCGCCTCTCGGCCGTGGTCGACGCACAGATGAAGGATGGAAGTCGCAAGCGACCCACGGCTTCTGCGGGGCTTGGGGTGCTCAGTGGGCGCTTCCGCATCGAGGCCCCAATTGGATCGAATACTTCTTTCATGCTGTCGGGACGGCGCTCGTACGTAGACAAGCTGATCGGCCGCACCCATCCGGTTACCGATGAAACCGGCCGGCGGGACACCCTTCGGACGGGCTACTACTTCTACGACACAAGCGCCAAAGTCGCGCATCGCTTCAACGACGCGCATCGCCTCACGGTAAGCCTCTATAACGGACGCGATGATTTGGATCTGCGTCTGCCGTTTGACCTATCGCTCGATTTTGATTCGTGGCTGCGGCCCGCAGATCTCTTCTTTGAAGTCCAGCAAGGCTGGGAGAACCGCGTCGCGAGTGCTCGCCACCAGTATCTTTCCGGGGACAATCTTTTTCTGACGACGACAGCCTACTACTCAGGGTATCAGGCGCAGGAGAGGGCCCTCGTGCAGCCGACGACCACGGCGTCATTGACGTCCGATTACAGCGTGCAGCTCCATGACGCCGGGCTGAAGCTCGACGGAAACTACCATCACTCGGTGAGCCACGAGTTCGGGGCGGGCCTGAAGGTGTCGACCCTTCAGTTTGAGAGCACGCTCGAGAGTGAGATCAAACGGGCGGCCGGGGTGGTGCGGCAGCGTCAGCAGGTGAGCACGGTTCGGGCCGTTGAGGTCAGCGGATACCTGCAGGACGTGTGGAGCCCGATTCCTGAGTGGACCGTGCAGGCGGGTGTTCGGGGCAGCTACTTCAGTGGGGGCGATCATGTGCGCGTCACGCCCCGGTTGAGCACACGCTATACGGTGCACCCCCGCTGGCTCGTGCTTCGGGGCAGTGCCGGCATGCATGTGCAGTACCTGCATCGTCTGCGGGACCGGCATTCGCTGGCGTATGATCTGGTCTCGAGCCGATGGATTCCGGCGAGCAATCGAGTGCAGCCCGCGACGGGTGTACAGTTCGGAGTCGGGGCCCGCAGTCGGATCCGATCCGGTCTTACCCTCAAGCTCGACGCCTACCTGCGCGGCACGCGCGACCTGCTGGTGCCGGTGGACGTGTTTCAGGAAAAGGATGACATCGAGGGGCCGGGGATCGACGTGGGCGCCCTACTTGGACAGTACACGTCCGGCGAGGAGCGGGCGGCGGGAGCAGAACTGACTGCGGAGTACAGCCAGGGGGCGTGGAGCGGCCGGCTCGGCCTCGGGGCGGGACGCACCTTCGTTCGAGCCCCGGGTCGGGTCCAGTCGGGACTGCGCTGGCGCCCCTCGGATCTCGACGTGCCGCTGTCGGTCCAGGGGGCCGTGAGCTGGGAAGAAGGACGTTGGAGGGCAACGGTCGCAGCGGAGTGGCGGAGCGGGTATCCCATCTCCGTGCCGGTGGCGCGTTATCAAGTTGGGGATCCGGTTGAGGAGGAGCCGGTGACCTACCTCTATCGGCCGAGTGTCAACAACGATCGCCTTGCGCCTTATTTCCGGGTCGACGTCACCCTCGGCTACTCATTCCGCTTCCTGTCTGCGGACTGGACGGCCACCCTGAATTTGTACAACGTCACGGATCGGGAGAACGAACTTAGCCGCACGTACGAACCGGAACCGGACAGGGTCAAGGTGAATTCCCAGCGCGGGCTTCCGATTCTCCCGCTCCTCAAGCTCGACATGCAGCTGTAACGTTTCGTCGTCTTCCTAGAAGTCTACTCAACGCTGTGGATCGAAGGTCTTCGCTGCGCCGCCTTCTTCGCCGGGCAGGAGGCCTCCTGCTGATGGGCGGGCTTCTGCTGGTGCTTCCCCAATGCGACTGGACCACTGAGCCGGTCGAGCAGCAGTCCCTCGTTGTGGAGACCTTTCTGGAGACCGGGCGTTCGGTGCCGGCCATCACGCTTCGACAAACACGCCCCCTCTTTTCCGCGGACAGCCTTACGGACGGAGCCTCCGGAGCAGAGGTCCGGCTTACGCTTGGGGATCGTGCGATTTCGTACGCGGAGCAGGCGCCGGGTCGGTATGAGGCCGAGACGACGCCCGTCGTTCCGCCGCGAACGCCGTGGCGCCTCACCGTCGATTGGGGCGAAACGACGGCTCAGGCGGAGGGGCGAACCCCCGACTCCATCGAGATCCGAGAGGTGTGTGTCGAGGCGCCCGAGAATCCTGCCCGTGCCGTGCAGGTCGACTCCCTGCGGCGCGACTCGCTCGACATCCCGACGAATCAGGGATACCTCTATCCCATCGAGGTGACGGTCCGGTGGGAGAGCGCCCCGTCCGACGACCGACCGCCGTACTGGGTGCGAACCCAGCTCCGCCCCGACGCGTCGCCGTTCCCCTCCGAGGTCGTCCGGTTTTTTCTACAGCCCGCTCAGGTTCAGCGCGAGGGGCAGTTTACCCGTCGAAACGACACGACGCAGTGGAAAGGCGTGTATGCGGTCCCCGTTGACAGCAGCGAGGCCCCCCTGCCGTCCCACGACCTGACCACGGCCCTCGTGCGAGGGGACGGCGCGTTTGCGGCGTATGCGCAGACTCGCACCGATCCTGACCGCCGTGAACCCATTTCGAACGTCGACGGGGCACTCGGCGCCGCACTTGCGGTGTCGGTCGACTCCGTCACGCGCGTGATCGAGCCCGGACTCAAGCAATGTCAGGCGCAGTGACGGACGAGGGAGCAGGAATCCAGCGGCCACGGACACCGTACAACCGCCTCTCGATTTCATTTGCAGGATCCCGTCTTCTTATGGCTGACGACCCGGCGGCCGGAACGATTACGGCCCTCGACCCCCAGTCGAACGATGCGAGCCGCACGTCCGTCTTTCTGGACGGCGAGTTTGCGTTCGGCGTGCATGAGGACATCGTCGTGAAACACGGCCTCCGCGTGGGGCGCACCCTCACGCCCGAAGAGCAGCAAGAGATCGAACGGGAGGACCAGTACGTACGCGCCAAGCAGCGGGCACTCGACTACCTCGCCCATAAGCCGCGGACGGAAGAGGAGGTGCGTCGAAAGCTGCGGCGTCAGGATGTGCCGGATCCCGTTGTGGAGGACGTGGTGGCTCGCCTCTACGAGTTGAGCTACCTCGACGACGAGGCCTATGCCCAAGACTACGTCCGCAACCGATTTGCGAGTAAGAAGTATGGACCGGTGCGCATCCGTCGTGAACTGGTGGAGCGGGGCATCGACCGGCACACGGCCGAGACGGCGGTCGACGAGCTCTTTGCGGAGAAGAACGTGCAGGCGGTGGCGCGAGAGCACGCTGAAAAGCGGTGGTCCCGTGTGGCCGACGAGGACGATCCGCGCCGCCGGAAGCAGAAGCTATACCGGTATCTGCGTCGCCGCGGCTTTACGTCGTCCACGATTACTCCCCTGCTTGACCAGCTCGAACGCGAGAAGGAAGCGCGATAGCGCGCTCGCAGAGGGTTTTCCTGGATGCGTGGTTTTAAAGGAGTTCCTCCGTTCTGCTTAGGCGTCTGACTGTTCCTGACCCTTCATGTCCGACGATCTGAATACGTCGTCCTCGTCTTCCGAAGTGCCCCCCGGCGATCGACGGACCGTATCCCCGGAAAAGGAGGCACCACCGTCCCGCATTGGGGCCGCTCCCTCCAATGGGCAGGGGGGGCTTCCATCTCAAGGAGCGTCGACCGATACCCCCTCGGTCTACACGCTCGACCGCATTGTGCGCTTTCTCCTGGGCGTGGCGGCCGTGGCAACTGCGGGGTGGGTACTGTGGTACTTCGCGGGGCTTGTGCTCTACCTCGTTGTGGGCGGGGTGCTGGCCTACCTGCTGCGCCCCGTCGTCGACCATCTGCAGGCAGCGGGACTGGCGCGGGTGCCGGCCATCGCCGCGACGTTCGCGCTCGTGCTGGGTGTGATGACGGTCGTCGTCACCTCGGTCGTGCCCTTCGTGGGGAAGCAAGTGCAGGAGCTCACGCAGCTCATCAATGTCGAACTGGCCACCGATGTGGCCAGCTATATCGAAGTTCGCGTGCGGCAGGTGGCACCTCTCGAGCAGGGCGTCCTCGTCGAGAATGTCGAGAAGATGGCGCAGGCGCTGCGGCAGGGCGATCTCGTGAAGGGCGATCAGGTGGCCGAGACGGTCAGTTCCGTCGTGGCCGTCTTTACCAATATTGTCTATGCCGTCGTCATTATCCCTTTCGTCACGTTTTTCCTCCTGAAGGATGGCCTACAGATCCGGCGGAGCCTCATGAGCCTCGTTCCCAATCGATACTTCGAGGTCACGCTGGCCATTCTTGAAAAGGTCGAGGTCAACATTGGGCGCTACTTTCGGGCCCTGCTCGTGCAATGCACGTCGATCGCAATCATAGCGTCCGTGTTGCTCTGGGTTGTGGGGTTGCAAAATGCGATTGCCATCGGGATCTTCACCGGTGTCGCCAATACCATACCGTACTTTGGGCCCTTTCTTGGCTTTCTGTGCGGCACCCTCGTAGGCATTGCCCAGACGGGAAATCTCGTGCTCGTGCCCTGGGTGGCCCTCGCGATGATCATCACCCAGTTGGCGGACAACGTGCTGCTACAGCCGCTTATCTTCTCGCGGGCGGCCAAAGCGCACCCGCTCGTGATTCTGTTCGTCGTGCTCATTGGGGCTCGGCTCGGGGGCATCGTGGGCATGCTGGTTGCCATTCCGCTCACTACGACCGTCCGCGTTGTGGTCGAGCAACTGCTGTGGAGCCTGCGCACCTACCGCATCATGCGTGCTCCTTCGTAGAACGGGCGGTCGAATGAGCCACAGCAGTGACGCTGCACAGTCGATCACACGTACACTCTTCCACACCTCTACCTGTCCATGTACTTTCGATCGGATCCCGACGCGCACGCCGAGGACCTGGAGGCGGCGGTCGACGCAGTTCACGAACACGTGGACCGGGCGCCGGAGGTGGCCCTCATTCTGGGATCGGGCCTGGGCGCACTGGCGGACGCGGCCAGCGACACGACGGTCGTTGAAGGGAGCGATGTGCCGGGCTATCCGGCGTCGACCGTCGAGGGGCACCAGGGCCGCCTCATCTTCGGGACGCTGGAGGGCACTCGCGTCGTCTTTGTCCAGGGGCGCGTGCACCTGTATGAAGGCTATCCCGTCCAAAAGCTCACGATGCCCGTTCGGCTTCTGCATGCCCTCGGGGCCGATCGCATGGTCGTCACCAACTCGGCCGGCGGCATCAACCGCACGTTTCGTCCCGGCACGCTGATGTTCATTACCGGTCACCTCAACATGGCGTACGCGAGTCCGGGGGTTGGCGCCGGATTTGCGCCGCGGCCCCTGGGCGGCGACGCGACGGCGGAGCGGCATCGGCCCTACTACGACGCGGCGTGGACGAACCGGGCCGAGGAGGTGGCGCTGGATCTGGGCGTCGAGGTGCGACGAGGTGTCTACGCCTGGATGCTGGGGCCCAGCTACGAGACGAAGGCGGAAGTCCGGGCGCTGGAGCGGATGGGGGCCGACGCCGTGGGCATGAGCACGGTGCCCGAGGTCATTCAGGCGCAGATGCTCGGCATGGGCGTGGTGGGCCTTTCGACGATTACGAATCCAGCCGCCGGGTTGGCGGCGGGCGCGCTCGACCACGACGAGGTGCTGGCAGTAGGAGAGCAGGTTCGCGGCGAACTCATGGAGCTGGTGCGTGGCATCGTGCGGGTGGCCGACGCGTAGAACGGGGGTGGGGGTGTGGCGCTGGGCGAGAGGAGGTCTGTTCGCGCCGCGCCGGCTGAGGTTTGCACAAATCGGGGATCGTCTGGACCGGTCCCGTCAGGAGGCCCCTATCGGAATCATGTGCCTTCTGGCCGTTTGTCCTCCACGTTCAGCAGCCCGAAAAATTCCCATCGGGGGAACGTCACCCCGAGTTTGAATCAGAATTGGTCCGAGCATCCTGAGGGAGCGGGCAACGGGATCGGGGCCGTGTTTAGACGGAGATCAGCGAATCGGACCCATCCCGTTTCAGTCAGTCAGAATTTAACATGCGATCGCGCCGCGACTTCCCAGAAAGTCTTGCGATGCCTGGGCGTGGATCGGTATGTTGAGGCGCTCGCAACCCTTCCGACATGCTGTACTGGGGATTCATGACACGCTCCGCCGCCCTCCGCGCTGTTTTTCTCCTCGTTCTCGGTGGCGCAACCGCTGGGTTGTTCGCTGCGGGCTGCTCGTCGCCGCCGAAGGCGCCCTCGACCGATTCGACCGAAGCAACGTCCTCCGGCCCAACGCTGTCCCTGCTCTACACGACGGCTGAGGAGGGTCTGCGTCTTCATGACGCCGGCCTCGACACGACCCGCACCCTGGTTCCCGGCGCCTCGTATGACGGCGTGCGCACCCGCTCCCCCTCTGGGCGATACGTGGCCTTCAGCTACAAAACGGCGGACTCCGCGCACGTGGCCCTGCTGGATGCAACGGAGCAGACCCTGCAGCCGGTAGACAGCCGGGCCGCATCCGTGACGTACTCCCTGGCCTGGCATCCCCAGAAAGACCGGCTCGCCCTCGCGTACTACAAGCCTGCGCAGTCTGGCACCCGAGGGCCGGGCGACGTGTTCGTGGCGACGCCCGACGGCACGACGCGCGACGTGGGCTGCAGCGCCGCCCGCGAGGTGCTGCACTGGCTGTCCGACGGCTCACTCGCCACCCGCAACGACAAAAAGCTGTACGTGGTGGCGCCCGAGGGCTGTGCCACCCGCGCTGCCGTCGACGCCCAAAAGATGCATCACGCCACCTATGCGCCCACCGGCGAGCATCTGGCCTACATCCACCGCGAGTTGACCTACGAGAGCGACGAGCGCGAGTATACGCCGGACTCCTCGCTTTTCCTGAGTAACGCTCGCGGCCAAGAAGCCGAGAAGCTCTTTGGAAATAAGCGCCAGGTGCGGCACCTGGAGTGGGGGCCGGAGGGGGAGGAGCTTGCGTTTGATACCCGCGTTGAGGCGTCGGGGAAGCGGCAGATTGCCGTCTACAACGCAGGCGAGGGTCGCACCGTCTACCTGACGCCCCCCAGCGAGGTTACGAGCAACCAGGCACATCCGCGCTGGTCGTCCGAGGGCAGTCACATTGCCTTCACGCTGCGAGACGGCTCCGGGCCGACGGCAGCAGTGCGCGTGGAGGGGCAGACCCGGCGCTTTGGATCGGTGGACGGGGCGGTGTGGGGCTGGCTCGACGATCGCACCCTCGTCGTGCCGGGACCGGACAGTCTTCGCGTTACGACGCTCGACGGGCAGACCCGCTACAAGCAGTCGTCCCCTCGCCGTCTTATTCACATCTGGACCCGCGATCCCATCTGACGGATAGAGGTTGTTTCTAGGGCTGTCTCCGACCACCTTGCGGCGTTCGAGCAATCGTTGTGCGGTGTGACGTTTCCGGCAAGATGTGCGGCGAAAGAAAACGACCATGCGCTCATCTGCTTCACCGCTGTCTCAGTACTGCCATGATTGCTCGTCGCTTGGTTGGATTCCTCATCGTTGCCTTGGTGGGAGCGGGGTGTGCTCATTTTCATCCGTGGGCGACCGATCGCACACTCGACGGGTCGTACGATCAGGTCTTTCAGGCGACCCTGGAGACACTGGAGGCCCACGGCTTTCCCATCGAGGAGGCCGACCGGGAGGAAGGAGAGATCGAGACTGGGAAGCGCCCTGTGGAGGCGATGAACCCGTATCGGCCCGTCGAGACGATCCGGGCACATGTTGAGCGGGAGGGGGACGAAACGGCAAGCGTCCGACTGTTCATGACGTTTCTCGATCCGCCGTCCGGCAGCGGGTCCGTGTCCGCTCGGAGCGGAAGCCGGCGCCGGTCGGCCTCGGTGGGAGGGGCCATGAGCAAGAGTACCATCTACGACGACTATCTCGACGCGATTGCCAGTCGGGTGGCGGCGTTTCAGGGGAAATCGTGAAAACAGGATGGGCAGAAAACGCCGTCCTGGATTGGTCGTAAGAGGAACCGCGCGCTTTTTTCGGACTGTTCCTCGTTCTATGTCGACCGATACCGACACTGTCTCGCCGTCCCGCTACGTTGCCCTCGAGCACCTCGAACGAGTGGACCTCGACGAGGCGTTTGTCGAGCGCCTGGAGGCCGAGGACGCCGACGCCCGTACCCGCCGGCAGGCCCGTGAACTGGTGGCGGGGGTTACGCGGCAGCGGCGCTGGCTCGATTTTGTGCTGGCCGAGGCGTACAACGACGACTACGACTCGATCGAGTCTCGCCTGCGCGAAATCCTGCGTCTGGGCCTGTACGAGATGCTGTTCCAGTCCACCCCCACCCGGGCCATTGTCCACCAGTATGTGGAACTGGCCAAGCAGACCCTGCGACCCGGCGCCGGAGACCTCGTGAACGCGATCCTCCGCACCATCGACCGGGACCGGGAGTACATTCCGGACCCGGATACGGGAGACGAGGCCGAGGATCTTGCCATTCGGTACTCGCATCCCACCTGGATGGTGCGGCGGTGGCTGGAACGGTTCGGGGCCGAGGAAACCACCGAACTTCTGGAGTGGAGCAACCGGCGTCCCATGTACAGCGTGCGTGTCAATCCGCTGCGCACGAGCCGCGACGAGGTGGCGACGTGGCTCGACGAGAACGACGTGGTCTTTACCGATTCGCCCTACCTCGACGACCACTTTCGCCTGCGGCGCCTTCAGCCGCTCGTTCAGGGCGATCTGCTCGACGACGGGCACGTGGCCGTGCAGGACGAAAGTGCGGGGCTTGTGGTGCGCTTGCTCGATCCGCAACCGGGGGAGACGATCATAGATGGATGTGCGGCGCCGGGGGGCAAGACGATGTCGGCCGCTGCTCGAATGAAGGGGGAGGGACGAATTCTTGCGATCGACTCGAACGAGAGCCGCTTGGAGCGGGTCGCGGAGGCAGCGGCCACACACGGCGTGAGCGAGATGGTGGAGACGGACGCCACCGAGCTGCAAGACGTGGCCGACCGCTCGGATCCGCCACAGGCCGACCGCGTACTGCTCGACGTGCCCTGCTCCGGTCTGGGCGTGCTCGCCAAGCGAGCCGACCTCCGCTGGCAGCGCGATCGGGCGGACCTCGACGAGCTCGTGGCGCTCCAGGACGAGCTTCTCGACGCGGCGGCCACGCTCGTGAAGCCGGGCGGCCTGCTCGTGTACAGCACCTGCACCATTGAGCCGGAGGAGAACGAGGATCGGGTTGAGGCCTTCCTCGACCGGCACGACGACTTCACGCTCGAGTCTGCCGAGGGGGACGTGCCCGACGAGGTCCTGTCGGATGATGGTACACTCGCTACGCTCCCGCATCGGCACCGGACGGACGGAGCATTCGCCGCTCGGCTCCGGCGTGCGTAACATCCGGCGTCTTCGTTCGTCCTACCTCTGATGTCTACGGATGGGGGAGAATGAATCCAAAACCGTTGGCTATCCTTTCCGCTTTTTCCGCACAGGTCGTGTCTGTTCGTATGTTTTCCGGGCGTCTGGGCCGGCAGGTACTGGTGCTGTTGGTGATCGGGCTGCTTGGTGCTGCTCCCGCCCACGGCCAGCGCATCGCGAAGTACGGGGCCGACTTTCTGGCGGGCGGCGTGGACGCCCGGGCCCTGGGCATGGGCGGGGCGTACGTCAGTCTCGCCAGTGAGGTAAGTGCGGGGTACTGGAACCCCGCCGGCCTGAGTCACCTCCAGTATCCGGAGATCAGCTACATGCGCGTCGAGCGCTTCTCGGGCGCCGTGACGTTCGACTACGGGGGCGTGGCCTTGCCGATCAGCGAGCGGTCGACCGTGGCCCTCTCCGGCTTTCGCAGTGGCGTGAACGACATCGTCAACACCCTGGAGGCGTGGAATCCGGACCGCGGCGTGCCGCTGGGGAGCTACGAGAGCCGCATTACCCGCTTCTCGGCGGCCGACTGGGCGCTGTACGTCAGCTACAGCCGGCGCCTGACCGACCGTCTGACGCTGGGCGTCAACTTCAAGGGCATTCGCCGCTCGATTGGCGACTTTGCTCAGGCCTGGGGCTACAGCGTGGACGTGGCGGGACAGTACCGGATGGGCCCCTATCGCTTTGGGGCAGTCATTCGGGACGTGTCGACCATGTTGCAGAGCTGGAGCGTGAACCCGGAGGCGTTTGAGGTGAACTGTACCAATCCCACGACCGGAGAGCCCTTCGACGCCTGCCTAAATCCGGAAACCGACACCACCTACACGAGCAACGCGGCCCGGTACCAGGCGGTTTTTTCCCAGCGGATTCCGCAGGGCGGGACGGCACTGGTGCTGCCGGTGGCGCGCCTGGGGGCCGGGGGGGAGTGGCCCGTGGGAGACGGGCATCAGGTCACTGTAGGGCTCGACGTAGATGTGGCAGTGGACGGCCAGCGCGCCTTCGTGCCCAACGTGGGCGACGTGTCGTTTCACCCGCGCCTGGGAGCGGCGTTCAGCTACGAAGGCGTGGCCGAACTGCGGGCCGGGGTGCAGCGCCTCCAGTATGGAAAGGGTATCGGCCTCGACCTGACGCCGTCGGTGGGGGCCGGGCTTGATCTCAAACAGGTGTCGATCGACTTTAGCTTTGGCGACTTTGTGGGCCTCACGGCGGAGGACCTCGGCTACTCGTATCGCATTTCGGTGCAGCTGCGCCTGGAGCAACCGGGATTGAAGCGGGGGGGCGACGAGTGAGTCGTGCCTCTTTCTCCTCGGTATCCCCCGTCCTTTTCCTGTGTGCTTTTTCAGGCACGAGTCATGAGATCCTTGTTTCGGGTCGATGTGATCAGTATCTCTAGGGTGAACTTCTACCGGGAGAGGGGCGTCCAATTTCTTGAAAGGTTGTGCCGATTGGGGGAGCGACCAGTCGGTGGTTGTCGCATTGACGGGCCATTCTCATGACACAAACGGATTGGATCGGACTGGGGACGAGCATCGTGCTCCACGTCGGCCTTGCCTTTCTGGCGGCGTGGCTCACCGCGACGAAGCCGCCCCCGCAGCAGCTGGGCTACGTGGAGGTCGAGTTTGGCGAGTTCTCGGCGGGGCAGCCGGTGGACGCAACGGAGACGGTCGAGGAGGAGGCCGCGCCGGAGGCGCAGGAGAAGACGCCGGAGCCGGAAACGGAGCCCGACGAGTCGGCCGAGGAGCCGGAGACGGAGCAGGTGGACCTGCCCGAGGAAGACCAGTCGTCCGAGGAAACAATTCCGCCAACCGAGGAGGAGGCCGAGCCCCCAGAGACGGAGTCCCAGCCGGAACAGGATGAGG
>CAZTDC010000041.1:0-1940 GCA_964612165.1 uncultured Salinivenus sp. | reverse complement strand
ACCGAGGAGGAGGCCGAGCCCCCAGAGACGGAGTCCCAGCCGGAACAGGATGAGGTGGCCGACGAGCAGGAGCCGAGCGAAGAGACGGGGGAAAACGAGACCGGCGATCCCGGCGAGGGGGCGACCGAGGAGGCCTCCGCTCCCTACAACATCGAAGGTCTCGATCGCGACCCCGAGTTTGCTCCGCTCCCGTCCTACACCGAAAAAGTCAATGCCCGCATCCGGGTACAGATCACCGTCAATCCGGAGGGCCGCATTGTCAAACGGATCCCGCTGATTAAGGGCAATCCAAAGCTGGAGGCGGCGGTGATGGACGCGCTTCAGCGCTGGCGCTTCAATCCGCTGCCGTCCGAGGCGCCGCAGGAGAATCAGACTGGAACGATTACCTTCACCTTCCGGCTGGAATAGGCAGTGTCGCTTGGGATCCTCCTCACGGTCGCTGGCTTTCTGCCTGAGCCGGCCGGAGTCGTCTCAGATTTGCGTGGATGCGTGGAAGCAGGGAGGATCGTGCCTTCTCTGTGCCTCAGGGCATCCAAGCCTCCACGCATCCACGCTTTTTGGCACTCTGTTAAGAAGTGGCACCAAATCTCGGCGTCTGGACCGATCAGTCCCTCATGAGAAGTCCATTTGACACCCGTCCGCGTGTGCCGCTCTTTATAGGGCGCCCAGCATGTTCTTTCAACGCCCCGCTTCGCTCATGGCTGCCCCGCCCAACGTTTCCTCCGACATCGACCTTCGCGCTCTGGCCCGTGCACTGCTGGAGCCCCGCGTCATTGAGGAAAAAATGCTTACGCTCATCCGGCGGGGCCGCATTGCGAAGTGGTTTAGCGGGTATGGGCAGGAAGGCATCGCCGTGGGCACGACCTGGGCGCTTGAGGACCGCGACTACATGTTGCCGATGCACCGCAACCTCGGCGTGTGGACCACCCGCGACGTGGACCGGGAGCGGCTCTTCTGCCAACTGATGGGGAAGGAGGGGGGCTTCACGAACGGGCGGGATCGTACCTTCCACTTCGGGCTGCCGGAGAAGAACATTGTCGGCATGATCTCGCACATGGCCGCCATGCTGCCGGTGGCGTGCGGCCTCGGGCAGGCCATCCGCTACCGCGACGAGGACCGCGTGGCCTGTGCGTTCTGCGGGGACGGCGGGTCGCGCGAGGGCGACTTCCATGAGGCGCTGAACCTGGCCTCGGTGTGGGACCTGCCCGTTGTCTTTCTCGTGGAGAACAACGGCTACGGCCTCTCCACCCCCACTGACGAGGCGGTGGCGCCGGACGACATTGCCGACGCGGCCGCCGGCTACGACATGCCCGGCGTGGTGGTAGATGGAAACGACGTGTTTTCGGTGATCGATGCCGTGCGCAAGGCGCGGGCCCATGCACTGACAGAGGGGCCGGTTCTCCTGGAGATGAAGACCTTTCGGGTGCGGGGGCACGAGGAAGCCTCCGGCACCGCCTACGTCCCCGACGAGCTGATTGAGGAGTGGAAACAGAAGGACCCGATCGACCGCTTTCTTGGGGCCGCGCAGGAAGACGGGGCGCTCGATCCAGAAGAGATCGAAGCGATGCGGACGGAGCTAAAGACGAACATCGACGACCTCGCGGAGTGGGCGCTCGACCAGCCCGAACCGTCGAGCACGCCGGAGGCCGAGCGCGACGCCGTCTTCGCCGACACGCCTACCCCGACCTCGCCCGCATCCGCCGCTGCGACGGAGGAGACCCGCTCCATCGACGCCATTCAGGACGGCCTCCGGGAGGCCATGCAGGCCGACGAGGACATCATCGTCATGGGGCAGGACGTGGCCGAGTACGGCGGGGCCTTCAAGGTGACCGACGGCTTCGCCGAGGAGTTTGGCCCGGAGCGCGTGCGCAACACCCCGATCATCGAGGACGGGGCCATCGGGGCGGGCATGGGGCTGGCCATTGAGGGACTCCCGGCGG
>CAZTDC010000040.1:6515-15129 GCA_964612165.1 uncultured Salinivenus sp. | reverse complement strand
GCATCTCCGGCAGGGGGGCGGGCGGGTCCGTTTCGAGGCCGAGCGCCCGCCGCACCAGCTGCCGCCAGAGCCGCGTGATCTGGGGCGTGCGGTGGTGCAGGAGGAGGCGCGGCGGGTCGGGGTCGGCCTGCGCGTCGGACCACGCCTTCAGGATGGCCCCCGCTGCCCGCACCGAGGCAAGGTCGTTCGGATCGATGAGCGCGTCGGCGTGGTCCGCGAGGAGCTGGAGCGGGTCGCCGAGCTGCTGGAGGGCTTCCTCCGCGAAGGGGCCGATGTCCAGGTCCTCCTCCCGCGTCTTCTGCAGCAGGTTCGTGATCGTGGCGTAGACGCGGTCGAGGCGCGCCCCGGGCTGATCGAGGCCGGCGTTGCGACGGGCCCGCTCGTTGGAGACGAGCGTCTGGAAAACGGTCCACGCGGAGGCGTCCGGCATCTGGCGCTTCCGGAAGTCGCGCAGCCGAGCCATCGCGTCGTCCGCCAGCATGCGCTCCAGCAGTTCCGCCATCGGGGCGTCGATGGGCCGATCGCGGCGACGGGCATCCACGACGCGGAGCAGAGCGTGGAGCTTCTGCGCCGGGGGCGCGTCGAGAAGGTCTTCGCTGCTGCTCGTCTCGCAGGCAATACCCGCCCCTAGGAGGTCGCGCTCCAGGGCCGCGAGGCGGCGGTTCCATCGTGTGAGCACCGCCAGTTCACTCCGATCGGCGCCCTCGTCAATCCAGTGTTGGATCTGGGCCCGGGCAAACTCGCGCTCCGCCTCCGCGTCGGCACACGGCACGAGGCGCACCGGCTCCACGCCCTCGTCCCTCGTGCGAATGTCGCCCCGCTGCTTGAGGCGGCCTTCGCCGTCGAGCACCGTCTCGGCCACGTCGAAGATGGAGCGGTTAGAGCGGTAGTTTGTGCCGAGCGTGTGTTGAGTCCCCCGCTCCGGCGTGCAGCCGAACCGCTCGATGTAGCGGCGGACGTTTTCGGGCCGCGCGCCGCGAAAGCGGTAGACGGACTGGTCGTCGTCGGCCACGCAGAAGAGGTGGCTCCCCTCCTCACCCAGGCGACGGATGATGTCGAACTGGACGGGATCGGTGTCCTGAAACTCATCGACGAGGATCGCCTCGGCCTCCGCCGCGATCGCGGCTCGCACGTCGGGCTCGTCGCGGAGCAGGTCGCGCGTCTTCACGAGCAGATCGTCAAAGTCGAGGGCGCCCCGGCTCGCCAGCATGTCGTCGTAGGCGCGCAGGCCCTTCGTGAGCGCCCCCGAGACGGTGTCGATGCCCAGCTTGATGCGGCTCACGTGCGTTTTGACCTGGCGGTAGCTGCCCAGGTTGTTCTCCTCGCACCACCGCTTGTGTTGCTGGTACCACCGCTGCCAAAAAGCATCTGTGACCGTGTCGTCCACCACGATGAAATCCTCCGGGAGGGCTGTCGCGTCTGCGTGTGCTCGAAGAATTTCATAGCAGAAGTGGTGGATGGTGCCGGCCCGCACGTGCTGGGCGTCCGTTCCGACGAGGGTGGCAAGGCGGTCGGTGAGCTGTCGGGCGGCGCGGCGCGTGAAGGTGACGAGGACGAGATGGGACGGCGTGATGCCCCGCTGCGCAATAAGGTGAGCGGCGCGGCAGACGAGGACGCGCGTCTTGCCGGTCCCCGGGCCCGCCACGACGAGCTGCGGCTCCAGCGAGGCCGTGACGGCGGCCTGCTGGGCGGCGTTCAAATCGGGCCGATCGGACGACGGGTCGCCGGTGGACATGGGGAATTGCGGGATTTGGCAGTGCATGCTCCCCCCGAGCAGTCCGCGCTGCGTTCCAAAGGAAGCCTGGACGAAGCGCAGACGTGGGCCCACGCAGCGGCCCCAAACGAACGGGCCTACATCTCCGACGGGGCTCTGAAGCGAGCAGCGTCAGTCCTCTTCGTCTGGACGCTGGTTGAGAAGCTCCTGGAGAAGATCCACGTCCGAGACATCTCCCTCTTCGGGCACCGTTTCCCGGTCAGCCTCTCCCCAGAGTCGCTCGATGCGGTAGTGGTCGCGGCGGTCGGGCAGAAAGACGTGCACCACCACGTCCACGTAGTCGAGCAGAACCCAGCCGAGGTGATCCATTCCCTCTTTCTTCCAGGGACGCTCCTCGCACTCGTCTTCGATCCGATCCATGACGCCGTTGGCGATGGCGCGGACCTGTAGGTCCGATTCGCCAGTGCCGAGAACGAAGAAGTCCGCCATGTTGCTCACCTCCCGCAGATCGATCACCGTGACGTCTTTGGCCTTCTTATCGGCCATCGCGTTCACGGCGTGGGCCGCCAGAACGGGCCCCGAATTGGCGGGCGTGCGGCGGGTGCTCGGTTCTGCTTCTGTGGGCGAAGAGGGCTGATTGGGGGAAGCCATACACTCAGGGCATTGGTTGATGGAATCAATGAATGGGAAGCAAGAACGCCTGCGTGAAGAACGTCTACGCACGATCCAGCAAACGCTGGATTCGTCTACTGTTTATTCTGAAACGGGCGAAGCTGTTTGTAATCGTGACCGATGATGACCGAGGCGTCGAGGTAGTACTGGCGGCGAATCTCTTGGCGCACCCGATCGGCGGGCAGGCCGAGGGCCTCGGCCACCTTCCGGGCCGCCTCGAGGTCCCCGACCCGATCAATAACCACGGACCGCTCCTGCTGAAAGGACGCGTGGTTGCCCACGTCGACGACGTCGAATCCCCTATCGCGGAGGTAGTGCGTGGTCTCGGCAGCGAGGTGGTCGATTCCGGCCCCGTTGCGCACCTCGACCTGAATGATGGAGCCCACCAGCTCGGTCGACTCCGGAGATCGCCGGGGATCCGGCGAGGGCGTGAGCGTGCGCGTCACTAGGCCGTAGAGCAACACCATCACGCTCAGGCCCACGAGGGCGAGCCCGGCGTTCAAGAGACCGTTTTTGACGCGTGCTTGCCACGAAGCCATAGGCGACCATGAGCGCCAACCGTGCCAACACAAAAGCGCGACACGCCCCGAGGCATGCCGCGCTTCATTCCCGCGGGTTCATCCCCGGTGTCGAGCGCGGCTCTAGTTTTTCCAGAACAGATCCCTGGAGGGAACGGCGCTCCGCTGAGGCGCCCCGAACGTCCCGTATGGACTCATGTAGCGTCCGTAGGGGCTCTGCTGCACCTGCATGCGGACCTGGAAATTCTCGGAGGGCTTGTAGGCGACCTCCGCGTTCCGAATGTACACCTGGGGCTCCTGACTGCCAAACGCCCCCCCTTGCGTGAACGGATGCGACATGCTGACGTCCATGCGGGCCGCCCAGTCCGAATTAAACTGCCACATCATGCTGCTGGTGTACGTGCCCATGGATGCTGTCTGTCCCCCGAACGAGGAGAACGATGCCTCGTAGCTGTGGGCCATCCGGAACTTATCGGCCCCAAAGAGCGACTGGAGCGCGTTAGCGGCCGCGGAGCCGGAGTCGTACAGCTGCGTTTGGACCGACTGGTTGCGCTGAGCAGTCTCGCGGAACTGGGCTTCGGCCGGAGACGTGACGCTCAATGCAAATACGAGGCAGAAAACTACAAGGGCGGTGCGCATGGACAGTATGGGGGATCGGTTCGAAATCGGGTCTCGAGGGTGCGATGAAGGAATCGCCAGTAGAACATCCTCGCAGTTAACGTACCCCGAACGATTCGATTTGTTCGCGCTTGATTTGGCGGTCGGATCCAGGGTCGTCCCGATCCGTGGGAGAGCCACTGCGTCGTTCTGTGACGCTCTCTGAGGGCAGGCGAAAGAGGCCTGGGCGACGCTGCACTCCCTCGCACGATTTTCCCCATCGGCCTTCGACTTGCATGCGCGTGCTCGGCATCGAAAGCTCATGCGACGACACGGCGGCCGCCGTTCTCGACGGTGAGACGGTGCGGTCGAACGTAATTTCCTCACAGCACGACCTCCACGACGCATACGGCGGCGTGGTGCCGGAACTGGCCTCGCGGGACCACCAGCGCCTCATCGTGCCCGTCGTGCAGAAGGCCCTCGCCGAGGCGGACGCGTCCCCCGGGTCCCTCGACGCCGTGGCCGTCACCTACGGGCCGGGCCTGCCCGGCTCCCTGATGGTAGGCCTCAGCTTCGCAAAGGCGTTTGCACGGGGGCTCGACGTGCCCCTGACCGGCGTGAACCACCTGGGGGGCCACCTCTACTCCGTGGACCTGGCGGCGCCCGTCCCGCCTCGCCCGTACCTCTGCCTTGTCGTGTCGGGCGGCCACACCGAGCTCGTCCACGTCGACACCGACTTTCAGCACACGGTGCTCGGGCGCACCCGTGACGACGCGGCCGGGGAAGCGTTCGACAAGATCGGACAACTGTTCGGGCTCGGGTACCCCGGCGGCCCGGCCATCGACCGTCGCGCCGAGGACGGCAATCCGTCATTCCACAACTTTCCCCGCACCCGGCTCGACGATTTCGATTTTTCGTTCAGCGGCCTCAAGACCTCGGTGCTCTACTACCTGCGTGACCGACCGGACGCAGAGCGGGAGCGCCTGCTCGACGAGCATCGCGCGGACCTCTGCGCCTCCGTCCAGGCGGCGATCATAGACGTGCTCGTGGACGCGGTGCGTCGAGCCGCCCAGGACACCGGCGCCGAGCACGTGGCCGTGGTGGGCGGGGTAGCGGCCAACCGGTCACTGCGGCGACGGATCGAAGCCGCGGGGGCCGAGGACGACTTTGCGGTCTACGTGCCCGCCACGGCCTACTGCATGGACAACGCCGCCATGATCGCCAAGGCCGGCGCGCTCCGCCTCGCGGCCGGCGAGGAGAGTCCGCCTACGCTCGACGTGGCGCCGAGCCTGCAGCTCTGACCCAATCGGCCTCGAACGAGTGCGGGTCGCTCCTCCGTTTGGCTGGCGGCGATTTCGGCTCTCGCGCCGTCCCATGCACTCAACGCAGATCGCCTGTCCGGATCGAAGGCCGATGCGTGCCGTACAGACTGCTCTCGCAATCCGCGCATAATCCGCGTTCTGTATGCGCTCTCGTTTTGCAATTGTCACGCTGGCTCTTGGCTGCCTCATCGGCGGGATTGGCGTCGGAACCGGGGGGTGGATGGCCTTCGGCCCGAATACTGGTCCCTATGAGGACAGCCGCAGCGTCATTTTCCCGTCCGACGTAACACTCGAAGTGGCGATGGACTCGCTGGAGGCAAAGAATATGCTCGCCTCTCCCTCGACCTTTCGCCTCGTGGCGTCCCTCACCGGATGGGGTGAGCAGATCAAGGCGGGCCACTACCGCATTGCGTCGCGCACCTCCAACTACCGCCTGCTCGACACGCTGCGCCGCGGGCTCCAGGATCCCGTTCGCGTCACGATTCCCCCGGGCACACGTGCGAAGACGATTGCAAAGGTTGTGGGCAGGCGGCTCAAGACGAGCCCCGAGGCCGTCCACGACGCCCTGCGGGACACGAGCCTTGCCCGCGAGCTTAACACCACGCCGGACCGCCTCTTCGGCTACATGCTCCCCGAAACGTACGATTTTTACTGGCAGGTCGCGCCCGAAAAGGTGGTCCGCCGCATCAAAACGTCCTTCGACCGATTTTACGAGCGGGAGCTTGCGGACGGCGCCAGCCGCCGCAATCTCACGAAGCGGGACGTGGTGACGCTCGCGTCAATCGTGGAGTGGGAGGCCCTGCAGGATGAAGAAAAACCGACGATTGCCGGGGTGTACTTGAACCGCCTCCGGGAGGGCTGGCGCCTGCAGGCCGACCCGACGATTCAGTACGTGCTCATTCAGACAAAAGGAGAGCGAACGCGCCGGGTGCTCTACCGGCATCTCGAAATCGACCACCCCTACAACACATACCGAATCCGGGGCCTCCCGCCCGGTCCCATCACAAACCCGTCTCCCTCGTCACTGCGGGGCGTGGCCAACCCCCAGGAGCACGAGTACTTCTACTTCGCGGCCGACGGGACGGGGGGGCACACCTTCAGCCGCACCCTGCGCGAGCACAACCGCGCGGCCCAGAAGTATCACCGCATGCTGGAACAGCGCAAGCGGGAGCAAGGACCAAGCGAGGACGACCGGTAAACGCACAAGCCATCAGGGACGGTACGTAACTCCAAGGAGGAACCGGTTGCGCAAGAGCGTCTCGCGAACGAGCGGGCCCTCGGCGTACGACCGGAACGAGTCGTCGAACCGCTCCTGCAGCCAGCTGAGGTGGAAGGTAATATTTGCGCTGGGCGTGTAGCTGGCCCCGGCCGAGAGAAACAACCGGCCTTCGCCCGTCAAGTTGTCGTCGAGTTCTTTGAACGAGGAGAGGCTGGGCTTGGGCTCGGGCTTGTGGGCGACACCGACCCGTACAGAAGCGACGTCGAACGAGTACTCGGCGCCGACGCGCGTATTGATCGTCTCGCCGAGCGCCTGAATCTTCCGATTGAGGGCCGTGAAGCTCGCGTCGTCCGCGCTCACGTTGGCCTGCGTCCAGTCGACGAACTCCAGGTCGCCGGCCACCGTCAACCCGGCGAACGTGTACTGCAGGCCCGTTCCGATGCGCCAGGGGGTGCGCATGCGATACTCGAACTCGTTGGCCGTCAGCGAGCCGCTTTCGAACCCGGCCACACCGCCCTCCGGACAGGGCTGCCCGGACCGCGAGAAGTCGCAGTCAAAGTCCGTGGCGATCGACGTGCCGAACACCTCCGTCAGGTTGTACCACGTTGGCGTCTCGATGGCCATTCCCCCGCGCAGGTCCGAGAAGATCTGTGCCGAGAGCCCGAACCGAAAGTTGATACCGTCAATGTCGGTGTCAATCCGCTCTTCGAGCCGGAGCGCGTTGAACCCCTCCAGGTCGGTCCCGGCTAGGAAGTACGGGTCGTATGGCGTCTGCGGATCGGCTGGATCCTCGGGGGGCAGAAGGTCACTCGCGTCCGTCTCGCGGTAAAACCGCTCGAACGTGTAGGAGCCGAAGGCGATGTTGATGCCGCCTCCCAGCATGACCCCGGGCGCCACCGCCACGGCACTCCCCAGGCTCAGTTCGTTCATCGCCCCCGACTCGAGAATGTTTTCCCGTTGATCGAGCGTCATCTGACCAGCGACGACACTGTCACGCGGGTTGGCAGCGGGAAAAAAGGGATAATTGTCGTTCTCGTACTCGGGACGAGAAAAGTCGATCGCCCCGGCATCGTAGGCGATCCGGGACCGTGCATTGTCAAAGATGAGGTCGTCCCCCTCAACCTGAAAGCTGGAGGGCAAGAAGGTGCCGGTGATGGAATTTGTTTGGTTGGACCCGGTCACGTCAAAGCCCCGCCCGTAGGTGTTGGTCTGGTGGACGGAGACCCCAAACACGAGCGAGCCCTGCTTCGTGGGCACGGAATACGCCCCCGCCAGCGTCCCGAGGCGATAATCGCTCACGGTGCGCTCGGCCGTGCCAACGGCGTCGGGGGTGGCAATCTCTGCATTCGAGCGGGCGCGCTGAACGGCAAAATCCCCGCCGAGGGTCGAGCTTTGCAGCCAGCCGAGGCCCGCCGGATTTCCAAAAAGCGCAGTCGGATCCTCCATTCCGGCAAACAGACCGGCGCCGCTCATTCCCGCACTAGGATTTCCAGCGGCCGGCAGTCGTTCTGAGTAGCGAATTACGTCGTCGAGCACCTGCCCGTGTGCGGCGCCGGGGGCGGCTGCCAGCAGCAGGCCCAGCAAAAGGAGGAATGGAAGACGGAGACACCGGAAAAACATAGAGAAACGGGATCAAGCGGTGGCAGAAAAATCGAGCAGACACACGGACGGTGTGTTCGGACGGAGGCCGGAGCCCATTGAAGGCTCCCCTCTCGCTTCCGATCAAACACGTCGGACAGGGGACGCTACCGCTTCCCCCCATCATCGTCATCGTCGCTTCGGTCGGACCGGGAGGACCGACTCGACGACCGATCCGAGTTCGATCGCGATCGGTCCCGCGACGAGCGGGCCTTTGAGGAGGAGCGGGTTCGCGTCGAGCGCGTTCGGGACCGGGAGCGGTCCTTCGACGGTCTTGCGCGAGACCGGTCGGACGATGACCGATCCATCCGGGGAGACGGCGACGTGCGGGCGTCGGTCGACGATCGGGGCGTCAAGCGCCAGCCGTCGTCGCTGCGCGACGGCCGTTCGCGGTTCACGCTGCCGTTGGGATCGCGACTCGGAATTTCGTAGGAGCGCTGACGCCCTTCATCATCGGCGTCGCCGCGTCGGGTGCGCGTCCGGTCCCCCGATCGTGAGGATTGGCCTCGCTGCCCCCGATCACGATCCCTGGCCCGTGAGCGATCCCCTCGATCCCGACGGGTGCGCTGCGGTCGGTCACGCTCCAAGTCGCGTTCAGACGACCGGCCCACCTGCCCCCGGGTTCGCCCGTCTCGCGTCACGGATCGGTCCCGCCCTGTTCGGTCGGTCGAAGCTCGCCCCACGTCCGTCCGGCGGGTGCCGGTCGCCCGCGTCGAGCGGCCAATCCGTCCCTCCGACGAGGTGGACTGTACGGTCCGCTTCGTACTGGTTCGCGTAGCGCTCCGATCCGCCGTGCTCTGCGTAGGCGGACTCATCGTTCCGCGCCCCATCGTGGCTCGGCGAGGACGATTTTCTCGATCGTCGTCGGGCGAATCGGCTGCTCCGTAGTAATAGACGTTTCCGTAGTAGACATTCGAGTACGGGCTGTAGTAGG
>CAZTDC010000040.1:0-6415 GCA_964612165.1 uncultured Salinivenus sp. | reverse complement strand
CGAGCCGTACTTGTATTTGTACTGGTACTTGTACTGGTAAAGATAGTCATACTCGCCAGCATACATCCCCTGGTAGTCGTACGCGCCATAGTCGTCGGCGTACGTCTCACTGGTCCGATACTCGCGGCGGTACTCGCGAGCGTAGGTTGCGCGTTGCTCAGGTGACGTCTTCTGAGCCTGAGGGGCCTTCTTCGCGGGAGCCGTAGACGTCTCCGCCGTCTGCAGCTGCGTGTAACAGCCCGTGAGCCCGAACGCAAGAAGCCCGACCGTGCCAAGGACCCCGATCCGAGAAAATAGGTGTCGTAGAGCGTTTGTGCGGTCCATAAGAGTCACCGTCGACCGTGTAGGGGGCAGATTACGAGGGTATAGCACCCAGTTGAACGCCGTGGTGGAGCAAAAAGTTTGCGGCCACAGAAAATATGTCTTCCTCATTTCCGTTCCATTACAGCCGCTCCGCACTGGAAAAAGTAACGCTTACCAAACGCCACGGTGCTTCTGCCTCTCCCGAAGACCCGTCTCTATCGGGTCAGTTCTCATCCTCAGCGTCGAACGAGCTCCATTCAGAGTCAACGGACGCCGGTTGATTGGTCGTGCTCGACGGAGAATCATTCTCAAGCGTGTTGTCCCCTTCCCAATCCGACGGGGAATCCCACTCCGCTTGCGTGTCGATCCACTGCGGCTTTTGTGTCTGGGTCTCGGACTGCGAGGGGTCGGGCAGATCGTAGTCGTAGCTGGTAGACCGCAACCGGTCCTCGGACAGGCGATCCCAGTCCGGAGTCTCCGCATTCGGTTGGCGACGGGACAACGCTTCCGAAGGCGGAATCTGTCCGCGTTTGTTGTTCTCGACCATCTGCTGAAGGCGCGAGCGGATTATGGCTTCCGCCTCGTCAGACAGATTGCCGTTTTTCTTTTTCTCGGCCAGCGTCTTTCGAAGGGCCCTTACCTTCGACCGTACTGGCCTCGTCTTCGGTTCGGGCGATACAAACTGGGACCCGGAGACGGACCGGCGAACCTTTCGTTCGATACGAGAGGCGTCGATGCGATCGAGTCGGTTTGTCACACGCGAAACGAACTGAGAATCCGCCGAAGGTTCGGAGATGGAAGCAACGCCGGTTCGCGATCGGCCCTCCCGTTCCCTTCCTCGCTCCGAAGAAGATGCATCCCGAGATCGATCACGTCTGGAGGTGTCCCGTTCGCCTGAATTTCCTGGGGGATCACTTGTCGGTCCGCGCCCAATCGCGTCGCCCCGAGGTCGAGACGCTGCCCGGTCATCGCTGGCGTACGCGATGGAATCCGTGCCGGACGAGACGTACGACCACCGGAGCCGATCTCTGTCGAGCCGATACCAGAGCCGATCGGTCCAATTCTGGTAGGAGATGTCTCAAAGCCAGTACGACCAGTGACGTCCCGTCAGCGAGGTGTAACAGAGCGATCCATAATAGCGGCACGCGTTCCACGCCTCACTCGCCCCGCCAATCCCATCGCTGACCTCAGCCGACTGCCAAACCTGTCGTCCGTCCGCTCACTGATCCGTCGTCTGCAGCTGCGTGTAGCAGCCCACGAGGCTGAAACACAGAATCCCAAGGGCGAGGGATCGGCTAATTCGGAGCAGAAAGGAACGCGCAAACCGGTTTGAGGACAAGGATCCAATCATTTCGACGCTGTGGTCTGATAAAAGGCGCGCCTCGATGTAGGTCTCGCCACTCAATGGCCGCCCCCGATCAGTTTTCGCCCGACTCTTCCGAGGTGCCCGTGCTGGACCGTTCTCGGTCCGATGTGCTCACGTCACGCGTCTCAGCGCTGGACCTCTCCCCATTGGACGCGTCCCCTGAATTGCTGGATCGCGAGTGGCCAGATTCCGTCCCGGATGTCGGATGCGCCCGGTCGGGCAAATCCGACCGATTAAACTCGGAGACCTCACTCACGTCTTCCCTCAAACGATCTCGAATCCTGGAGGCAGTGGGGACAGCGCCATCGGACTGTGCCGACGACTGAAGCGTATTGGCGACCTCCGACGCCAGACGGGCTCGCTCCCGATTTGTGAGGTTTTGGCGTCCGCCGAACTCTTGTTCGATGTGGTACTGGAGCCGCGCCTTGATCTCCTTCTCCTGCAGGGAGGCTGCCTTGCTCTTCAGTCGGCTCGACAGATCCGGAATCTTGATCTCAGGATCCAACTCCCCAGAGACATCATCGATGGCGATTTCATCTCCTCCTTCCTCGACCGACGGCCTTGATCGAGACGACGTGTCGGCAGCAGGCGATCTCTCGTGAGACACATTGTTGACGGAAGACGTGTGCTCGCGATTCCAGGAGTGGTCCCTCGTCGCTGATGATTGTAGCGTGGCAAAGCCGCGCGGCTCCGACAACGCCCCCGCCAAATAGGAGTTCAGCGGTGCAAAGAACGGACCAGAAGGACCGGACGGGAGAAAAAAGAAGTCCGATGCCGCAAACTTGAAGCCTCGACATATCCTGAAGGCCGGATCGTAGCTGAGCGGATCGCAGGCAAACAGGCCCGCCAACCCACCGAACGGATCCACTTCACGCACGGCCAGGTCGCGAAGCCGGTCCATCCTCATGTAGTCGATGTCATATGTGGCGAGGAACGGATCACCGAAGAAGTTGCCGTAGAAGTCCGGGCGCAGCTGTCGGAATCTCCAAACACCTTTTCTGAACGTCGAGTGACTGATCTCGGTCTCTTCCCGTGCGTCGAGCAAAGCCGTGGCGAGGGTCACAAGCTGCGAATCCGACTCGGCCGTGCGGAGCGCATCCTCAAGTGTCGAAATGGGTTCGTCTTCGTCGAGCGTCGGGATCTGAGCCATGCCCGTTTGCACGCCGCCGACCAGCGTGAACAGTAGAGCCAACCCGACAAGGGATGCGGTCAAGAAGCGGGGCGAGGAGATGCGAGGTACAGTCATGACACCAGCTACTGAGTTAGAGACGGACGGGCGAAGGTGCACGGAAAGGGCCCACGACTATCCCCGGAAACTTGGTTTGTCCTTCATTTAAGCAAATGAGGTACATCATTTCATGTTTCTAGGTCTGTGCCCGTGCCGGAAGCCCTCCGACAACTTCCTCCCTAAAAGACGACACCCTTCACGCTCGCTTCCGGTGGGACCAACCGGAATCGAGAGGCGCCGTCCTAAACGCGGAGCACGCTATCTCTCCGCTGTCGCCCCCGCAGGCGGCTCCACGACCACCGTCCCGGTCGCGTTGTGGCCGCGCGTCTCGGGCTCGTACATCATCTCCGCCTCGGCCGGCGGGTGCTCGAACGTGCCTATGGTCGTAGCGCGAGCCACATAGCTGTAGGTGTGTTCGCCCTCGCGCAGGTAGTCGGCAAACATCAGGACGCGATCGTCGTGCTTCTCGGTGTGGGTGAAGGAGCCCCACCACCGGCCCGATCCGGTGTTGGCCTCGTCCGTCACGCCCTGATTGGTCGTTGCGAAGGCCTCGTTGACCGGTTCGAGTCCGGCCGGCAGCGCGTCGTCGACCACCACGTAGGGGCGGCTCGTGGGCGAGGACACACGAACGGTGACCTTCACCAGCTCGCCCGGCTCCAGCCGAATGGTCTCGTTGCCGGTGGTGAGGGGCGAGCCCACGGTCTCGCCCTGATCGTCCAGCCGCTGAAGGTCGCGTTCGACCTGCAGGCCCTGATCCCGCGCGTCCTGCGGGGCATCCGTGTAGGTGGTGAGGCGCATCGAGTAGTAGAGCCGGCCCGTCCCGTCGGCTGTCACGGCAAGCGGGAGGTCGCGCCCGGACGGGAAGGCATCGGCCTGGATCGTTTTGGCGGCCGTCTTCAGGCTGCGGCCCTGGAAGCTCTCCTCCAGGATCGACTGTCCAGCCATCTCGACGGACGCCGAGAGGTCGGGCGCCTCTTCCTCATAGGTGTCCACGTAGGTCTGGAAGGCGGTGAGCACCGCGGCGTTGTCCTGGGTCGAGCGCCAGTGGCCCTGCTTGCGGCGATCCATGAGGTATCGAACCATGCGCTGGGCCAGTTGCTGGAAGCCGTCGGACGGCGTGGCCTTCAGGAGCGCAGTGAGGGCGAAGGCGGTTGAGCGCACGTCGCTGCTAAAGATCCAGCCGTAGCTGTCGTCGTCGGGCGCTTCCAGGTATGCCGTGTTTGCCTCGACGCGGATGCGCTGCTGCAGTTGCTGCACCAGGGTCTTCTTGGTCGAGGAAAGGGCCGGCTCGTCCGCCGTCAGAATCGTTTGGAGGAGGTGGCTCTGCCCCTCCACGCTCTCCGGCGGGTGGTCGGCGAGCCAGTTGATTTCGCGTTCGAGGACCCGATCATGGCGAGCGAGTGCGTACAGCATGAAGGCCCGCGTGTCGCGCCACACGTCTTCGGAGTAGTAGTCGGGCCGGTCGCTCCGGTCCTTTACAATGTCAACCACGGCGTCCTCAATCTCCTTCGTGAAGGGCTGCGGTGTGCTAAAGCCGGTCTCCTGCGCTTCGGCCAGGGCCATCAGCACGTAGCCCGTGACGTACTCGTTGACGTGATCCCCGTCCTTCCAGAGACTGAAGCCGTTGCCCGTCCAGTACTTGCGAAGCGAGCCCATCCACTCGGACACGACCTCTTTGCGATCCCCTTCTTCAAAGGCCTGTAGGTCGAAGAGATTGAGCAGATCGTCGCCGGCCAGGATGGGCCGAACGCGCGACGTCCGCTGCTCGAGGCAGCCGTACGGATAATTGAACAGGTGCTCGACTGCCCCATCCAGCCCTGTCAGGGCCGTGCTGGCGAGGGTCACGTTGAACTGGCCGAGGCCGGGCACACGCTCGGTCGGGAGGCGGAGGCCCTGGCGCGCCGTGTCCTGGGTGGAGGCAAACGTCGCGCTGACACGCTTGGTCGTCGGCCGGTTGACGGGCAGCGTGGTCTTGAAGGCGTCCGTGTTGTCGTTGAGCTGCCCGCGGAAGGTGAGCTTGGCGTCGCCGGCGGTGGGCGCCTTCCAGTCGAATCGGACCTCCCGCGTGGCCCCAGCCGCCAGGCGCACGGTCTGGACGCTGTCGCCCTGGAGGTCCAACCCCTCGGCCGAGGCGGTAATCTCCGCCGTCCCGGCCGCGTCGGTCCGATTTGTGACGAGGACACCAGCCTCAAACTCGTCGCCCATGCGGGCGAAGCGCGGAAGGGCCTTCTTCAACACGAGCGGCTTGGTGACGACGACGTCGGTCTTCCCGCCCCCGAACTCGTGGTTGGCCGTGACGCCGGTCGCCATAAACCGGAAGGTGGTCAGGCTCTCCGGAAGCTCGAAGGAGACGGTCGCCTTCCCATTCCCGTCGGTCTGAATGGCCGGTGCCCAGTGGGCGAGCGGGCGAAAGTCTTCCCGCGCCTCGGACTTCTGGTCGGCGCCGCCGCTGCTCTGCTGGCGGGCCTTGAGTCCGTAGCTGCGCTGCTCGATGATTTCGCCACGGAGTTCGCTGGTCGTGACTTCGAGGGGACGCGGCCCGTAGAACGTATGGAACGGATCGGGCAGCTGGTAATCGACGAGGTTCAGGATGCCTGCATCGGCGGCACTGAAGGCGATCTCGCCCGACACGCCTTGTCCGCTGTTGGTCTTGAGCTGCAGGTCCACGGTGGCCTCCTCGCCGGGCCGATACGTCTCCTTGTTGGGATCGATGTCCACCTGCAGGTGCTTCTGGTCGGGGGCCACGGAGAGACTGGCGTACCCCATTTTGAAGCTGGGAACGCCCGGATCACTTCCCTGCTTGGGCGGCGCGGTACGGCCCTTCAACAGCATGACGCTCACGAAGACGTTGGGTAGATACGTGTCTTTGATGGGAAGCTCAATCATGGGCGTGCTTCCGGTGAGCGTCTCCACCCGACTCTTAAGAATCCCTTCCCGTTCGACGGTAATGAGTGCAGTGACCTCCTCGTAGGGCGACTGCACCATCAGGCGGGCCGTCTCTCCGGGCGCATAGTCGGTCTTTTCCGGAATGACGTTGATCTGGTCGTCCTCGTCGCGCCGCCAGGCGGTATAGCCGCCCCCCGAGGCGTACAGGTAGGTGCCCGCGCGGATGGTATTGCCCCGCACGTCCTGGCTTTTGGCCCGGACGTAGTACTTGCCGCCGGCCGGCACGGTCATGCGCAGCCGACTGATTTTGCGCGGCCGGCTCGTCACGCGCTTCGACCGCACGACCGTCTCGGTCCGCTCGCTGTTCCAGTGCAGGCGCCCGTCCGATCCCACCTCGCGCACGCTGTTCCATTGCAGGCGCACCAGCTCCACCGTCACGTCCTTGCCGGCCACGGGCGCTCCCTTCGGATCCACCGTCACCACGTCGACCGCCAGCGTGCTGTCTTCGGACAGGTCCATGAACGAGGTATTCGGCTTCAGCCCAATGTAGTATTTGCCCGGGTGCAGGGTGGCAGTGGCGCGGTCCGTGATTTCCTGGTTGGAGGGCGAGGTGACGGTCCCGCGCCACGTCA
>CAZTDC010000039.1:0-15208 GCA_964612165.1 uncultured Salinivenus sp. | reverse complement strand
GCCAGCGTTGCTCAGGGCGTTGAAAATCGTAGACTTGCCGACGTTGGGCAGGCCGACGAGGCCGCACTGCAGGGACATGGGGAAAGACTAAGTCTAAAGAGGCCAGAAGAGGAACAGAACAGGCCGCCCCGAGAAGGCTCACAATCTCATTGCGCATTCACCAGACGATAAGATACGCAACGCGAGGGAACTCTTCTGCCCCCCAGGAGGATTCAGAGATCCTCAACTCGTCCGACAGAGGAACGGCTAATCCACGTACTCCACGTCGATAAACTCGCGCTCCGGAAGGCGGACGGCCGTGAGACGCCCCATGCCGGGCTGCATGTGATAGACGCACCCCGTGTCGATGAGAATGAGCTTGTCCCGATTGATGGGCTGGGGACGGGGCGTATGGCCGCACACGACGGGCTTCTCCCACGCGAATTCGTCGGAGCCAAGGTGCTCTCGTTCCCACATGAACACCTTCTCGTCGCTTTGGTCGAGGTTCTCCTCGATGGTGAGGTCGGGCTTCAACCCAGCGTGGACGAAGAAGAAGTCGTCGGTCTCGTGGTAGAGCTTCGTGTTGCGGACGAACTCGGCGTGCTCGTCGGGAATTTCGATGTCCGACTCGCCGCTGCCGAGGTAGCTCTGGAGGGTCGAGACGCCGCCGTTCACGCGCCACAAATTAAATGCGCCGTTGTCGAGGTATCCCAGCATGAGCGACTCGTGGTTGCCCCGAAGAAAGGTGCACTCCACCTCTTCTCGGAGTTCAAGCAGGCGGTCGATGACGCCTTTCGAGTCGGGCCCGCGATCGATGTAGTCGCCCACGAACAGAAGATGATCGTCCGAGGACGGGTCAATCTTGTCGAGAAGGGCGTCGAACGATTTTGCGCATCCGTGAATGTCACCTATTGCTATGAGACCCATCGCGTTGAACCCTGCCTTTCGGCGCTGGGTGCCGTCGTGAAGCGAGTATCGAGGAGAAGGGACGTTCCCCTTCCGACAATGTTGCGAATTTATGGAGAGAAAGGCAACCCGGACCGCCAAATAGGAAGAAAATACTCGTACCTACTGGGATTGCGCCCGGTCGCGGATGGCTTCCATTCCAATCAGTCCCCGGCCCGACTTGTCGAGTCGGCCCTGTTCGTGGAGATCCATGAGCACGGCGTCAAGCACACCATTCACGAAGGGGCCGCTGTCGGGTGTGCTGTAGGTCTTGGCAATCTCGATGGCCTCGTCGATCGATACCTTGGGGGGAATTTCCTCAAAGGCCAAAAGCTCGGCCGTGGCCATCCGGAGGAGCGCCCGGTCAATTGCCGTGATGCGGTAAAGGTCCCAGTTCGTTGCGTGGGCCTGGATAATCTCGTCGGCCTCCTCCTGTACGTCGAGCGTGGACCAAAACAGGCCCTCAGCAAACTCTCGTGTCCCGGGGTCGTCCTCGAACTCGGGATTCAGCAATGTATGAACGAAGTGCTCCGGGTTGCTCTCCGCCTGTTCGTGGGCGTAGAGGGCTTGCATCACACGTTCACGCGCTTCGCGCCGAGTGCTCATGGATCGAGCCAAGCCTCAGAATGAACGGAATCGCGTGGTCGCACGACCATCGGTCGCTGGACACGCCTCAAGGGGAAAGCCCTGTTGGTATCTTTCATGGGGCGGCAGGTTCGGAGGAAGAAACCGGATTCCCTTAATCTTGGATTTTGGATGCCTCGGTGCCCGGCTGAACGATGGGGTGTAAGAGGGACGTTCCTGAATCGTAGATCGCCCGCTCAGGATGAAGTTAGAGCTGGGGTGGCGTATGTGTCTTCGGAATGCGTGGCGTTCAACAATAGCGTAGTTCGATGCGCCCGGATTCCTCCATTCACTGGTCTGCATACCCGGCTCTTTTCGTTGCCGGTGCCTTCGCGTGTGGGGTGGTGTTGGATGCGGGAATCGGAATCGGAAGCACGGTTCTGTGGAGCGGGGGAGTCATCGGCGGGCTCCTGCTGTTTGGCGGAATGCAGTGGTGGGATCGCCGGCGGATGGTGACGCTCGCGCCGCTCGGGCGGGTTGGGGTCGCGCTTCTCATGGTCGTGTGTGCGGGGGGAGCGCGCCACGCAGTCCACGACGCTCCGTCCCCCCGGGCCCTAAAGCCTGTGGCTGCGGCGACCGACGAGCAATCTCTGACAGTGGATGGCGAAATCCAGGATGCGCCAGAGCGGGCCCGGTCGGACACGCGGTTTACGGTGGCGATGGATACCGTATACGGCCCCGGGGACACGACGGCAGTCGACGGGCAGGTTCGCGTCACGCTCCGGCCGTCTCCCTGGGACGAATCGGCTCGCCGGTTTCCTCGACTGCATCAGGGAACCTACGTTCGCCTTCGCGGGGAGGTGCGACCGGCCCCCGACCAGCGCAATCCCGGTGGGTTCGACTATGCGGCCTACCTGTCCCGGCGAGGCACCTGCTGCACGATGTACGTGGGGGATCCCTCGAAGGTGACCCGCTTGCATCGAGATCGCAGTCCGCTAACGGACATCGTCGTGGACGTTCGACGGTACGTTCGGCGACAGATCATCCGCTACGTGCCGAGTGCGGACGGCCAGGCCGTTCTCCAGGCACTTTTTCTTGGTGATCGAAGTCAGATCACAGACGCGCAACAGGAGCGCTTTGCCCGGACAGGCCTCATGCATCTCCTCGCCGTATCGGGTCTGCACGTCTTTCTCGTAGGGATGGTGCTCTACGTGCTGCTTCGCCCACTGCTGATGCGCCTTCGGCTGGGGTGGCGGACGGTGGAGATCGGACGAGCGATTCTGACGGTGGTTGTGTTGGGACTTTATATGCTCCTTACGGGTGCTCGTCCATCAGTCGTGCGGGCCGTGATCATGTCGGCGCTCTTCATCGGGGGCATCGTTTTCCAACGGTCGGCCCACCCGTTGAACACGTTGGGCGTGGCGGCCCTCGTGTTGCTCGCTGTCCGGCCCCCGGCCCTCTTCGATGTCGGCTTTCAGCTCTCGATGGCGGCCGTGGGGGGAATCGTGACGCTCAATCCGCGCTTCTTGGATCTCGTGCCGGAGTCGTACCGGGAGGCAGGCGTGGCCGACTGGCTGATTTCGATGGTGACCGTATCGCTGGCGGCCATGTTGGGAACGGCCCCGGTCCTGCTCTACCACTTTGGATGGGTGTCGGCCGCCGGACTGTTGCTGAACGTGGTGGGAATTCCCTGTACGGGCCTCGCCCTCTCGGCGGCGGTCGCCATGGAAGTGGTCGGAGGCTTGTGGCCAGTGGCGGGAGCGGCGTTTGGGAGTACGGCCGCTCTCTTCGTCGACGGACTTTTGCTTACCTCTCGCCTAGGGGCTGAGTGGTTCTCGTGGGCGGGTATTCGGGTGGCCAATCCAGACGTGTGGACGATCGGCGCGCTCATAGCGGGAATCGTGGGTCTTGCGCAGTGGCCGCGCCCCCGGTTGCGGTGGCGGTGTATTCTCTGTGTGCTGATGCTGGGAGCAGGGGGGGTCTGGGTGGGTATCGCGAACGGGGAAGGGGATCCAACGCTCGATCTCGTGTTCTTCGACGTGGGACAGGGCGACGCCCTTCTCGTCTCGACCCCGAGTGGGCAGCACGTGATGGTGGATACAGGGCCTCGGTCATTCGGAGGAAGCAGCGCAGCATCATACTCCGTGCTCCCCTTTCTAAAGCAGCGAGGCATAGATCATCTGGACGGTGTCGTGGTCACCCACCCCGACGGCGACCACCTTGGAGGATTGCCGTCAATTCTGAAGGAGGTGTCCGTGGGACGGGTGATTCACAGTGGTCAGGGGGCTGGGACGGATCTCTATGCGGAAACGCGTAGGCTGATGGATCGGCTGGACATTTCGGAGCGGGCCGTTGATCGGGGAGACGTTTTCGCCTTTGGGAACGCGCGAATGCAGGTGCTCGGGCCGCCTGCTGAGCCGTCACGCCATGGAATTGAAAGCGAGAATGGGCGATCGGTAGTGCTTCACTTGGCGTACGGATCGACGGAGGTGTTTCTTCCCGGGGACGTGGAGCGCAGTGCCGAGCGGGATCTTGTTCGATCGTATGGGGGGCAGCTCGCCAGCCAGGTCGTGAAGGTTCCGCACCACGGATCGGAAACGAGCAGCACACCGGCGCTTGTCCGGGCGTGCGTAGACGCGAGTGAGAGAACGAGGGCCGTGGTGAGTGTGGGCAAGTCGAATCGGTTTGGGATGCCCAGTGAAGATGTTCTGAGACGGTGGCGGGAGAAGGGGGCCATGGTTCAAAGCACAGCACGGGGTGGTGCTGTATGGTTGCGGAGTGATGGAGAAGGCGTCTGGGAGGTGCAGTGGGAGTGACGATTTTTGAGGGGTCTTCTGTGGGGGCTTCTCAAGATTATCATTCCCTACCTTCTCTTTCAGTGAGCCCGGCGAAGGGGGCGGTGGGTTCTGAAGAGGACGATAGATTGTGAGGACGCCATCCTTTCAGAAGGGTGACTGCTCGTGTGGCGGATGGAACCGACGCTATCGAAAGTCGCAACCACCTTCCGACCACGAGCTCGTCAGAGTGTCTACTCTGCCTGGACGAAGAGGTTATTACTGACAGGGAATATGTTTCTCTGAATGGTTGGTATACACCCGTATATCAATCAAAAACGAGTGTTCGGTGTTGTACCGGGTCCTTCACGGGCACATGAGTGGTCAGTTAAGTTATCCACACGCCCCTCCTATGAATAAGGCACTCTGGGATTTTTAAAAAAGATGTGGTTGTTGTTGTTAGTCGTGTGGAAATGTGGACAATCAAACTGCCCACACCAGCTGACGTGGGATGTGGATAGGTAAGCGGGTCGTTCACGGTATTATCCACAGATTATCCTCGCTTTGAAGTCGCTCAACGGCTCTAAGCGGCGAAATCCGGGCTGTTTTCCACGTTTCCACAGTTATCCACGACTCTGAGTCAGAAAAATTGACATGCTCATACACAGCTATCCACAGTGTTGAGAACGTGGGGATGACTGTGAACAGTCCCGTGAGTTATGCACCGCGGCCGAACGGCGAAAATCGACAAACAAGTTATCCAGGGGTGGTTATCCACTTATCCACGGGTTATCCACAGAATTGTGGAAAGTGTTCACATCCCCGTTTTCGGGGCACTAGACGCCGGGAAGTGATATAATCTGTGAGCGCTTGCGGGCCGAACTGACGACCATCTGGGAGGATTGGCCCCTTTCGTATCGAGTCGGAGCCGAAGACGAAGTTGATGAGAGAGGGGCGGTTTTGTGGACCGCAGCAAACACCCGGGCGGACTCAGTGGAAATGTGTTTGTCTGCCTCCCGAGCAACTTCCGTTTCGAGGGAGGTTGAGCCAATCGAAGTGCTTCGGAAGTCAGTGTGAGCCGTGCGGAAAGGGACGAATCCGAACGAGGTGTCTACTCTCCATTCGTCGCGGACGTAGGGGCTTCTGGGCTCACCTATCCTTCATTCCCGCCATGGGAGTAACAGGTCATCCAGTCGTTTGAGGTGGGTTGTTCATTTTCGGGGTCGTTGTATGCAGGGGATGCGTGCTGGCCATGCCCGTCATGTGGCACGAGGTGGCGGCCGAGCCCGTCCACGAAAGCAACATGGCGGGTGTTGTCTGGATGTTCTTTGAGCCCGGTCGCCCGATTGGGGTCGGGCTCGCCCCAGCCCTTCTGGATTCGAAGTGGGATGTCTGTGTCGGTGTTAATCGTCGCCTGCAGCGTGCGGCGGTCGGGGGATCCTGGGTAATTCTATCAGGTCAGCGGTGAGAAAAAACGAATCGAGGCCAGGCGGACTTCTCTGAACGGACGAAGCACCGGAGAAGACCTCCCAATGAGCCGACGGTGTGGCAACAGGCCTGACTGCGTGCCTTCAATTCCCGACTTGCATGGTTTTTGTTCTTTCCAATGTGTCGGAAGCGTTCTCTTCTCAACTATTGGTCCCCCATGCCCCGATTTGGTCTCGTCCCGCTTGCGCTGATGTTGCTTTTCGGTTTCGCGGGGAGGGCAGAAGCGCAGCCCGCCAACTCGAAAGCCCCAGACACGGCGGCTATGGATTCGCTGAAGGCGGCCCTTGGCCAGTTTGAGCGCCCCCACCTGCCAACCGCCGCCGACAGTGCGGCCCTGCGCCGGTGGGCCGACTCGGTGAGAGCAAAAGGGAGGTCACTCCGAAATCGCAGTCCAGCCGAGGCGCGTGCGTATTTTCAACAGGGACTCCAGGCCTCTCGAACACTTGCTGACTCTCTGCGGATTGGAGTGGCAATCCGAGAGGTTGGGATTACGCATCTCGTACAGTCTCAGTATGAAGATGCTCTTCCTTACTTTCAGAACGCCCTCCACATTCATCGCCAGATCGGCAACCGAAAGGGTGTTGCTCGGGCGCTGAACAACATCGGCCTTGTTCACAGAAACCAGAGCCGATACGAGGAGGCGCTCGATCAGTACCGAGAGTCTCTTCAGATCGAGCGGGACCTGGGCAATCCACGGGGCGTTGCCCGCACATTGAACAACATCGGCCTCTTACACAAGAATCAGGGGCAGTACGGGGAAGCGCTCAGTCGGTACCAAGAAGCCCTCGAGATCAGTCGAGGGACCGGCAACCGACCCCGCGTCGCGCAACGCCTCCACAATATCGGGAGTGTTCACCGGAATCAGGGTCAGTACGGGAAGGCACTCGACCGGTACCAGGACGCTCTTCAAATCATGCGCGATCTTGGGAACAGGCGGGGCGTCGGAATTATCTTGAACGGCATCGGACTGGCCCACGAAGAGGCGGGGCGGCTTGAGGAGGCACTCGTCCAGTACAGCGAAGCCCTTGAGATCTTTCGGAATCTCGAGATTCGGGAAGGAATCTCGGTTGCTCTGGGCAACACCGGAAACATTTATAAGAAGCAGGGCCAGCACGAAGAAGCACTTGCCAACTACCGAAGGTCCATCGAAATTGACCGGGAGATCGGTGATCAGCGCGGCATTGCTAAAACACTAATAAGTATCGGGAGCACCTATCTCGAAAAAGACCACCTTCAGGTTGCCACCGATACGTTGGCGGAAGCCGTTCGACGTGCGGAGCAGCTGCGACTGAACGCCACCTCCCCGAGCGCCCGGCGCTCTCTACTATCAACCCAGATTGAAGCGTACCAAACGCTAACTACCGCCCACGTCCGCTTGGGGCGTCCGGACTCGGCTCTCCGTGCCGTCGAGCAGGCTCGCGCCCGGCTGCTTGCCGATCGGCTGGCGGGGACCGCTGCTGGCGACACGGCCTTCGCACTGCCCTCCGTGGCTGCACTCCGCCGGACGATTGGGCCTGATGAGGCTGCCCTTCTCTACGCCAACGCCGAATCGAACTGGCCGCTAACGGTTCTCGCCGTCACCCGAGACACGACTGTCGCCCGCGAATTGCCCGACTCAAGCGTCCGGGCCCGAATCGAGCGCGAGTACCCGACGCTTCTTAATCGCCTCCGTCGGGAGAAGGGCCCGCTCACCGCCGCCCTGGGCCCGCGGACGTCGTCGGGACAGGGGGGCACGCCAAGCCTCGCGGAGATCATCCGTCTCTACCGCTACTACCTAACGCGAGGGCAAACCGATACCTCCATTCAGAAGGACCTTTCACAGCGCTTGCACGGCCTGCTACTTGAACCGATAGACGCTATTGCGGACAAACGCGAACTGATCGCCGTTCCTGGTGGCGCGCTTGGCTATCTTCCCCTGGAGACGCTCCGCGACTCGACGGGAACGTACCTTACCGAGAGGAAGCACGTCCGCTACGCCCAGTCGCTCACGGTCCGCGGCCAGTTGCGGGAGCGGGACTACCCGAAACGGACGAGGCCCCTTCTCGCCCTCGGCGGAGCGACGTATGCCCCCGACGAAACGACGGGAGAGGAGGGCGTCATTGCAGAGGCGCGACGCGGCACCACGAGGGTTGGAAGCAGCGAGCACGCCTCTACGATTTTTCGGGACGCGAGTCGTCGCATGAAACAAGGCAAAAGCCCGCGCCCCACCTATCAGCAGCTCGGCTACGGGCAGTGGACGGACCTTCCCGAGACAGAGCCGGAGGTGCAACAGCTGGGGAAAATTGTCGGGAAAGAGGCGACGGTGCTCACTGGTGCCGGTGTGTCGGAGGACAGCGTTCGAACGCTCGATGAGCAAGAACGACTTCGGGCATATCGGCGCCTGCACTTTGCGACCCACGGCGTGGCGGTGCCGGAGACCCCGGCGCTGTCGGCACTAGTGCTCTCGCAAGTAGAGGTGTCCGACAGCCTTGCATCGGAAGACGGATACCTGACGATGGAGGAAATTGCGGACCTGGATCTGCGGGCCGACGTAGCCGTCTTGTCTGCCTGCCAGACCGGTCTCGGCAAAGTCGTTGCCGGCGAGGGCGTCGTGAGCCTTTCGCACGCCTTTCTCCGGGCCGGCGCCAACGCGACGCTCGTGTCGCAGTGGAAGGTACTCGACGAATCGACCCGTCAGTTCATGATGGGGGTGTACGAGCGGGCGGAAACGAAGAACACATCCTTCGCCGAGGCGGTCACCGAGACGAGACGGGCGTTTATTGCGGGCGAGTACGGGCAGAAGAATACCGACCCGCTTCGGTGGGCTCCGTTTGTGTACTACGGACGGGAGTAGGTCCGACACTGCGACGCTGCATTCCTCCTCGACAAACAAAGAATCGGGCAGGAGCGTTCAACAAGCGTTCTCCTTACGGGCCGTTCCGTTCGCCAATCATTGATGCGGCGTTGACCAGATCGTTTAGGCTCTCGAAGTTCCCATGCTCTCTCGTCTGGCCCCAATTGGTTTCTGTGCTCTCATACTGGTCCTCATTTTCGTCGTAGGGGGCTGTGAGCGGCCAAAGCCTGAATCGGACCCGTCGGCGACATCTATGGAGCAGACCGATGGTCCCCCGACGACAACCGCTCCGGATTCGGGACTAGCCGATTCGCTGACGGCGGCGCTCGATCGGTTCAAGGCTGCCCGGTCCCCCTCGTCGGACGACAGCCTTGCGCTCCGGCGGTGGGCCGATGCGGCTCAGACGAGTGGTGATTCGCTTCAGAGTGCCAATCCGAACCGAGCCCGCGAAGTCCTTGAGCCCGCCCTGCAGGCCTACCGCACACTTGGCGACTCCGCGCGCCTCGCCAAAACCCTCGGTCGTCTCGGGCAGACGTACGAGGACCGGTCCGAATACTCAGAGGCATTATCTCTGTACAAGAGAGCCCTACCGATCAGTCGGACCGTTGGGGATCGGGGCCAGGTCGCGACTCTCCTGCACGGAATCGGGGATGTTCATCGGAATCAAGGGCGCTACGAGGAAGCGCTGGGGGCATATGAGGAGGCCCTTTCGATTCGGCGGGCGCTCGGCCGTCGGCAGGAAATCGCGAAGACGCTCAATAACCTCGGGCTCGCCTACGAATACCAGGGAGACTTCGAAAACGCACTGGACTGCTATCGAGAATCCCTAGCGCTCAAGCGCGACCTCGGCGACCGACCCGGCATGGCGAGTACCCTGAACAACATGGGCATCGCGCACGCCATTCAGGGCCGCTACGAAAAGGCCTTGTCCCGCTGGGAGGCCTCTCTGGAGATCAAACGCGACCTTGGAGACCGGCAAGGGATTGCCAACACACTGAACAACATTGCAAACATCTACGACGACCAGGGGCAGGCCAAGAAGGCGCTGGTTCGTTTTCAGGAGTCTCTCTCGATTCTGCGCGACCTCGGCGACCGAGAAGGGACGGCCAGCGTGCTCAATAACATTGGTCTCATCCACGAACGGCAGGGGCGGTACGAGGACGCGTTGTCCCACTTCCAAAATTCCCTGACCCTCAAACGCGACCTCGGCGACCGGCGCGGGATCGCCCGCACGCTATCCAACATCGGCAGCATACAGCAGAAGCGCGGCCGATTTGAAGAAGCCCTTTCCCGCCACCGGGCCGCCCTCGCCATCAAACGGGAAATCGGCGATCGGCGTGGCATCGCGACCTCCCTTGCCGACATCGGCGTTGTGTACGAAAGCCGAGGACGGGAGGAAGCTGCCCTTCGCCAGTACCGACAGGCCCTCCAGATCAACCGGGACATCGGCAATCGAGCCGCCACGGCTCGCACCCTTCAGCACCTCGGGGAGCTACACCTCCGGCGAGGCCACCTGCCGGCCGCCGTGGACACGCTGGACCGGGCCGTGCGCCTCGCCGACACGCTCCGGCTCAGTGCCACGTCTCCGGAGGCCCGGCGCTCCCTGCTTTCGACCCAGATTGACGCCTACCGGGCACTTACGACGGCCCACGTTCGTGCCGGAGAGTCCCATTCGGCCCTCCAGTCGCTGGAGCGCGGCCGGGCCCGCCTCCTGGCCGACCGGCTTGCCGGTGCGGCCACCGGCGACACGGCCTTCGCCGTTCCTTCGTGGGCTGATCTTCGGCGGGGCGTCGGGGCGGACGAAGCCGTGCTGCTGTACGCCAATGCAGAGGGGGAGTGGCCCCTCTCGATTATTGTGGCGACGGCCGACACGGTGTACGCTCGCGAGCGGCCCGCTTCGACGCTGCAGGCCAGCATTGGGCGCGAGTATGAGGCCCAGCTTCGTCGGCTGCGCCGGACAGAGGGCCCTCTCACCGCTGCCCTCGACCGAGGGGGCTCGTCCCCCCGGACCGCAGAGCCCAGCCTCGCGGAGACGGTCCGCCTCTACCGCTCCTATCTCACCCGAGACGAGAGCGACCCGTCGATCCGTCGGGACCTTGGGCGTCGGTTGCACACCGTTCTGGTCGAGCCCGTCGAGGACGTGCTCCAGGCAAAAGAAACGCTAACGGTCGTTCCCACCGGCGTGCTCGGCTACATGCCATTCGAGGCACTTCGGACGTCGGAGGGCGCCTATCTGATCGAGGAAAAGCAGGTTCGCTACGCTCAGTCCATGACCGTACTCCGTCAGCTTCAGGAGCGAACCTACGAGGCGCGGGAGCGCTCGCTTCTCGCCATTGGCGGGGCCGCCTACGGCGGGCCGTCGTCGGACGCAGAGAGGCCGCTTCTGGCCGAGGCACGAAGTGACTCGGACGTCGGAAGCGAAGAGGAAGCGTCGGCGCTGTACCGATCGGCCAAGCGCCGGATGGAGCGGGGAGAAAGCCCACGGTCCACCTACTCTCGGCTCGGCTATGGCCAGTGGTCGGCGCTGTACGGGTCGGAACTTGAGGTGCGGAAGTTGAGGCGAGCGATGGGCAAGGGGGCAACGCTTCTCACCGGTCCAGACGCCTCCGAGGAGCGCGTGCGACAGATGAGCGAGTCGGGCGACCTGTCCACGTACCAGTACCTCCACTTTGCGACCCACGGCATCGCGATGCCGGAAGCCCCGTCCCTATCGGCCCTCGTTCTGTCGCAGGTCGGGGCCTCGGACAGCCTCGCGGTCCGGGACGGCTACCTGACGATGAGCGAGATTGCCGACCTGGAGATGCAGGCGGACGTGGCGGTACTCTCGGCCTGCCGGACGGGGCTCGGCCGCATCGTGGCGGGCGAGGGCGTCGTGGGGCTCTCCCATGCCTTCCTGCGGGCCGGGGCCAACGCGACGCTCGTCTCGCAGTGGCGCGTGCTCGACTGGTCGACCCAGCAGTTCATGACGGCCACCTATCGGCGGGCGCAGGCCGAGGACGTCTCCTTCGCCGAGGCGACCGCGCAGGTCAAGCGCGAGTTCATCGACGGAACGTTCGGGGAGCGAAACGCCGACCCCCTTCGGTGGGCGCCGTTCGTGTACTACGGGCGGGAGTAATCGGCTGTGTGTTGCAAATGGAGACGCCGATTGCCGCTGTGCAGGGCCGACCCCTCGCCCCCGTCCGGGGCCTGCTACTGAATCACCGGCCCAGCCGGTCGTACATTTCGCGCTTGTAGTCCTCGACGCCCGGCTGGTTGAAGGGGTTTACGTCGAGCACGTAGCCGCTCACGGCCACGGCGTGCTCGAAGAAGTAGAGGAGCTCGCCAATAGGACCGGGGGCAATTTCGTCGAAGTGGAGGGTGAGGTTGGGCACGCCGCCGTCGGCGTGGGCCTGGGCGGTGCCGTCGTAGGCAGCGCGGGTCACGTCCGCCATCGTTTTGCCGGCGACGTAGTTGAGGCCGTCCACGTCGTCGGCCGTTTCGGGGATGGAGAGGTCGCCGGGATCTTCCTTCGGCATCAGGAAGGTCTCAATGAGGGTGCGCTGGCCCTGCTGCATGTACTGGCCAAGCGAGTGCAGGTCGGTCGTGTACTGGACGACGGTCGGGAAGAGGCCGGTTTCCTCCTTGCCCTCACTTTCGCCGAAGAGCTGCTGCCACCAGCGGCCCACGTCCCGGAGCTTCGGTTCGAAGACGGCGAGCGCCTCCACGTCGTACCCGTCGTTCAGGAAGAGGTACCGCAGGGCGGCGTAGCGGAGCGCGTCATGCTCGTCGTCATCGCTAATCTCTTCGCAGGCCGAGACGGCCCCGTAGAAGAAGGAGCGCACGTCAATGCCCGCCGCGGCGATCGGCAGCAGGCCCACGGGCGTCAGCACGGAAAAGCGCCCGCCCACGTCGTCGGGGATCACGTACTTCTTATAGAAGTCGTGGGTCTCGTGGAGGGCGTTGAGGGCGCCCTGGTCGCTGTCGGTGGTGATAATCGTGCGGTCAGCCGGGTCGTCGAACTGCTCCTGCATCCACTCGCGGACGACGCGGAACGAGAGGGCCGTTTCGAGGGTGGTGCCGCTTTTGGAAATGACGTTCACGAAGACGGATTGGCCCTCAAGGTCGTCGAGCAGTTCCTGGAGGTAGGCCCCGCTCGTGTGGTGCCCGGCGAAGTGCACCTCGGGGGGCGAGGACGGGTCTGCGCTCGCGCCGTCTGGGGGTTCCTCCTCGTCGGAGGTGCCCTCGGCGTGGGACGAGAGGTACGGGGTGAGGGCACTGATGACGGCCCGCGCGCCGAGGTACGAGCCGCCGATGCCGAGGCAGAGGAGCACGTCGGCGTCGCGACGGAGGCGGCCGGCGGTCGTTTCGATGTCCTCCAGCAGGGCGTCGTCGGGGTCGAGGAGGAGGTCGCGCCAGCCCAGCATGTCGCTACCCGTCCCCGTCTTGTTGAGGACGTCCTGATGGGCGGTTTGCACCTCGGGCCAGAGGGCGTCGAGGGCGCCGTCGTCAAGAAACGAGCGGGCCCGGCGGTCGTCGAGTTCGATCATAATTGTTTGTCGCAGTTCTATTCGTTTTTATATTGGGCGATGCAGTTCTGGTGGCCTTGCACAACCAACGCTAACAGGTGCGCGCAATGTTGTCCGACACTTGGAAGCGGCGATTTCGCCTCCGGGCCAATGGGCAATCGTACGACGAGGCGACGGACGACGTCCTCGCCCCGCAGGCGACACCTTGCAGCTCCGTTGTGCAGCCCCACTAGCGACGTCCGGAGAGGATCCAACAGACGCCGGTCGGCAAGGTACAAAATTCTCAGCGTGCTTCTCCACCTCTCACCGCACTGACCGACGGGCTTTTACGCATGCAATTACTTCTGTATCTCGGGTATGTGGCAGGTGGGACGGCCATCTGCTGGTTCGGAAGCGGAATGCTGGAGGAAGCCTCCCGGCGACTTGCGGCCTACCACCAGTTGCCGGCTGTCGTTCAGGGCGCCGTCATCACGGCGGTTGGGTCCAGCTTCCCGGAATTGTCGAGCACGGTGCTGGCCACGCTCTTGCACGGCACGTTCGACCTTGGCGTTGCGTCCGTCGTGGGCTCGGCCCTGTTCAACATCCTGATCATTCCCGGTGTGTCCGGGCTGGTGGGGGGACGCATGGAGTCCGGGCGTCTCCTCGTGTTCAAGGACGTTCAGTTCTACATCACGTCGGTAGCCGTGCTGATGCTCACCTTCGCGCTCGCTGCCATCTACAATCCGGTGGCGGATCCCGATCGCATCGGACTGATGACGCGCCCCCTGGCTGTGATTCCGCTCGTGTTTTACGGGCTGTACCTCTATCTGCAGTTGTTGGCGGCGCGCGACTACACCACCGAGGCGACCGCCTCTCAACTCGAACCGCTTTGGGAGTGGCTCCGGCTGGGAGCGAGTCTGCTCCTCATCCTGCTGGGCACGGAGGGCCTGGTGCGAGCGGCCGTCGGATTTGGGGAGCTGTTCAACACGCCCTCCTTTCTGTGGGGGCTCACGGTGGTGGCCGCCGGCACCAGCCTGCCGGATATGTTTGTGAGCGTGCGCGCGGCCCACGGCGGGCGCGGCACCGTGAGCCTCGCCAATGTGCTGGGCAGCAACATCTTCGACCTGCTGGTGGCCGTGCCGCTGGGCATCATGATTGCCGGGTCCTCGACGGTCAACTTTTCGGCGGCCGTGCCCATGATGGGCATTCTCGCCATCGCAACCATCGCGCTGTTCATCATCCTGCGCACCAACGAGTCGCTGGAGCGGGGGGAGGCGATCGGCCTCCTTGTGCTCTACGGGGCGTTCCTGGTTCTGGTCGCACTGGAAACGGTGGGCGTGCTCAACGTCATGACCTGACGGCCATTGCCGCTCCGAGCCGATGCGGTCGTCAAAGCCGGGGAGCGGGGACACGCTTTCTGACACTCGTGCAATGAATGGGCGGAGACAGGGGGACGCTGGAACATCCCTTCGCAGGGGGAGCTTCCAACTCTGTACAGCGGACTTGATTCCGCATGCGCACTCCTACTCACAACCGCCCCACCCAGCCATGACCACTCTTCGAACCACCGGTATCCTCGCACTGGCGGCGCTCGTGCTTGCCGCCTTCACCCTGCCCGCCGACAAGCTCTCCATCGGCAGCACGGCGCCGAAGACGGACGTCGAGATGACGGATACGGAGGGCAACACCCATACCCTGGCGGACGCGGCCAAGGAGAACGGCCTCCTCGTCATGTTTACCTGCAACACCTGCCCCTGGGTGGAGGCCTGGGAGGACCGCTACAACGACGTGGCCCAGAAGGCCGCGAAGCACGACATCGGCATGATCGGCATCAATTCGAACGCCGCGATCCGCGACGACGGCGAGAGCATGGAAGACATGACGGCCCGCGCGGAGAAGAAAGGCTATCAGTTCCCGTACGTGCTTGACGAGGGCGCGACGATGGCAAGCGCCTTCGGGGCGACGAAGACGCCGGATCTCTTCCTCTTCAATGGCGACATGGAGCTGGTGTACCGCGGTGCGATCGACGACAGTCCCCGTGATGCGGACGCCGTCGAGAAGCGCTACATCATGACGGCCCTGGAGTCGCTGGCGAACGGCGAGAAGATTGAGCAGGAGGTTACCAAGTCCATCGGCTGCAC